>JBFMHE010000003.1 GCA_040752355.1 Nitrospirota bacterium
GAACGGGTCGCCCTTGCGGTGATGAGGGGTTCATACACAAGATAGAGCAAGTTGTCGGCAGGAAACTTGTTGCTTTGCCGAGAGGCAGGCCGAGGAGAAGGGAATAAATGGTCGCTGTCCCTATTAAGACCCTATTAAGACCCCGTGTATATGAAGAAAAAAAGACAGAAACTATCATACATGCGCTGGTAGACATTGCAGTATCAATGAAAAAAATCTATTTTGAAATTCTGCCTGAATTAAAACAGCGACAATTATCTGATAATGAATTGAGAGATAGAATTTGGGACATTAGAGAGGAGATGCGACACATAGAATACCATATTAAAGATGCATCTCTTACTGAATTGTAAGATAGAGACTTCAATAGGGTTGCTCAAAAGGTCAGCAGACTAGGATATTGGGAGTTTGAAGATTACAAAGAATTTGGAAAGTAAATGCACAAACAGGTAGGGGGATTGATGAATAATAAAGCACTAAAAATATGCTGGCTTATGATATGCCTGGTTTTACTCTTGCCCTCTTTCCTTTTCGCCGACGACTATTACGATGCCGCAGGATTCAATCCTAATCGAGAGACATTTTCGATGGTGCCCTACGAGCATATCGACACCTTTACCGGCGGGGTGATCCTTAATTTTATAGATGCCAAGCTGCCAGGAAACGGCGGGCTAGACCTTGTTGTACAAAGAACCTATAACAGCAAGATATGGAAGAATATAAATACTCTGAGTCAAAGGCTCGTTGAGAACTCCTGGATGGGCACTGGCTGGTCATTGCACTTCGGCCGAGTCATAAGTCCGGATTCACAGATTCCGATCATCGAGATGCCCGATGGCTCTCGACATAAGGCGTATGTGGCAGCAGGCGATACTTCGAAGAAGATAACAACGGATTATTGGATATATAATTCTCATTCAACACCCCCCACCTTAACATTAACTGATGGCAGGACGATATACTTTGGCCACCGGGGACCACTAGTGGAGGGGGTTACTGCTTTATATGCAACAAAAATAACAGATGCGGACGGCAATACTATAAACATTACCTATAAATATCCGCTTGCCGGCAATGATATTATAGCTTACATTGAGGATACAAATGGAAGAAGAGTCACCTTCAGTACTACTGTTGTTAACGGGGCTGAAAAACTAACAAGAATATCCGGACCCGGCATAAACATGACGTATACTCATGTCGCAGTTCCGGAGGCGCAGTATAGCATCCTGACAAAAGCTACTCCGGCTGTTGGAGCGAGCTGGACCTACTCTTACAATACTACCAATAACCCTCTTTATGAATTAACAGGAGTTACTTCACCTGCTGGCGGCGCCATCTCATATGCGTATGCTACTAAAGCCTTCGTAATAGGCGGCTCATATGTGTACTTCCGAACTATTGTCAGCCGGCAGGCAAGCGGCAGAGATATTCCCTCTGGTACATGGACCTTTAACTATCAGTCCGGTACATCAGGAGACACCACTACGATAAGCGACCCCTGCGGCAGAACAGTCACCTACCAGCACTATGGCTACGGATACGGCAACCAGTGGGGCGAGCTCTGGAAAACGGGTCTCCTGTTCTCAAAAGCCATCTCTGGAGAGGAAACGGTTAACTATGGCTGGGATAAGTCCGCAGCGATATCATACGTGAATGAGTGTACTCCTTTCTATTGCGACTATGATATCTGGGCTCCCCGCCTGATTTCGAAGAGCATAACGCGTGGCGGGAAAACCTACACAACAAATTACAGCAATTATGATTCTTATGGCAATCCTCAAAGAATATCGGAAGCAGGAGATAAATCCAGGACAACGGATATTGCCTACTGGACCAATGCGAGCAAGAATATAGTGCAAGGGAGACCGGCGAGCGAAGCGGTATCAGGCAGTTATCCTGGGACTTTCACAACGAGTTATACATATGACACGAACACCGGCAGGATAACATCGATCACAAAGTATGGTGTTAGGACAGACTTTACCTATTACAGCAATGGGAACCTGTATACTCAAAAGGATGCGAATGGCAATATAGCGAGCTATCAATGGACTAATGGGAACATTTCGAAAATAACCAATCCTCTCTATTCCATTACGCGCTCTATCAACAGCGATGGGACTGTTGCAAGCGAAACCAATGGTCGTGGGCATATCACCTCATTTACCTATGACGGTAATCAAAGACTGACCTCTAAAACCCCTCCTGCCGGTAATGTCATAAATTATACGTATCCTGCGGACAACTCTTATGTTAAAGAGGCGAGGGGAGGATTCTACACCTATCGCTATTTTGACGGTTTCGGAAGGCTATCTGGAACACAGGATAGCCTCGGGGCAACTACTGATATTCAGTACAAAAGCTGCGGTCCGAAATACTACACGACCTCAAATACGGGAGATACGGTCTACTATGATCATTTCGGCAGGAAGACTTCGGTTCTCCATCGAGACAGCAGCAGCATAAGCTACGCCTATTCGGGAAGCAACGTCACTGTTACTGATGAGGCAGCAGCTAAGACCTACTTGTACTACGAAGCATTCGGTAACCCCGATGAAAAGCTCCTGGTCAAAGTCGTCGATGCCAAATCCAACAGCACTGATTATACGTACAACATGGCCGGAAGTCTTACAGGGATGACGCAAGGGGGCTTGGCGAGAAGCTATACCTATAGCACAAAGAATTTTCTGTCTTCAGAAACACATCCCGAAAAGGGAACGATTTCCTACGGCAGAGACAGTGTGGGTAACATGACCTCGAAAACCGATTCCCTTGGCACGGTATCTTACTCGTACGATGGACTGCATCGACTTAAAACCATCTCCTATACCTCGGGACAGGTGAATTTCGGTTACGACAACGCCGACAACAGGATATCCATGAGCAACCCGCATGCCTCGGCAAGCTACGGTTACGATCCGGCGAACCGGCTTACCAACAAGGCGGAGACAATCAGTGGAAGGAACTACCCGACCTCCTACTCATATGACGGCAATGATAACCTGACCGACATCTATTATCCATCGGGTCGTCACGCCATCTATGCCTATAATGCCAATAATCAGATAACCTCGGTTTCGGGATTCGGCGGGACTATAAGCGGTATTTCGTACTATACATCCGGAAACTATTTAGGGCTACCCAGCGGTTTTACCTACGCCAACGGGCTGTATAATTCACTGACGTACAACAGCAGAAATCTTACCACCCAGGTTAGGGCGGGGGCTTCGGCACTCAACATAGGGTATGGCTATGACAGCAGGGGAAATACGACCTCTATCGTAGACTATCTTGATAGATCAAGAGATCAGTCGCTCTCCTATGACTCTTTAAACCGTCTCGAAACGTTCAATGCTGGCGGGCTGTGGGGCACAGGGTTGTTTACCTATGATGCCTCGGGCAACAGGATGAGCAAGACAGTGGCAGGAGTTACGACAAGCTACGGCTATTCCGGTAATCGGCTTGCTGCAACGTCGGGAGGGGAGGCCTTTTCATTCGGTTATAACGGCAGCGGCGATGTGACCTCCTTAAATGGATACGCTCTTGAGTACGACCAGCTTCACAACCTTACGAGCTACAAACAGAACGGCACGCCTGTTGCCGGATTCAGCTACGACGGCGACGGCATGCGGATTACCAAGACTGCAGATGGCAAAACTATCGTCTATCACTACGACCAGGGCGGCAGGCTTTTGTCGGAGAGCTACAGTGACGGAATGCTTATAGCCGATTATGTGTATCTATTCGGCAAGCTGGCGGCAAAAGTAGTTGCCACGCCCACCCTATCGGTGACCCCCGCCCCCAAGGATTTCGGCGCCGTGCCGCTCGGCACGCAGCCTCTGCAGACCTTCACCATAGCCAACACCGGAAGCGCAGTGCTTGAGCTGGGCGCCACAACCCTATCCGGGGCCCAGATAGACGAGTTTGTGAAGACCGCTGATAACTGCTCGGGGAGGGCTCTTGCGCCGGGCGGCAGCTGCACCGTTGACGTAACGTTGACTCCTAGAGGCATCGGCGTGAAGAATGCGATCCTCTCCATTGTCTCCAACGATCCGGACTCCCCCACGAAGAACATAGCCCTTACCGGCACCGTAGTCGTTACCCTCACCACGAGCAAATCAGGGTTGGGCATAGGCACGGTCACGAGCAGTCCTGCAGGCATCTCCTGTGGAACGGACTGCACGGAGAACTATAGCCAGGTTACGACCATCACCCTCACCGCGTCTCCGGATGCCTGTTCAGATTTTGCGGGATGGTCAGGGGGAGGATGCAGCGGGACAGGAGAGTGTACGGTGACGGTGGACAGCAGTCACGTGACCATAACTGCGCTCTTTAATCCTAAGCCAATAACGGCAGCTTTCTCGATGCTCCCTGAAAGCGGCTATGCGCCGCTTTTTGTAACACTTACCGATTTGTCGGCGCACTGCCCGGTCTCCTGGAGCTGGACATTCGGCGACGGTTCAAGCAGCAATGTGCAGAATCCGCCGCTTCACAATTTCGAGGGTGAAGGGAGCTACACCGTGTCACTCACCGTGATAAATCGGGCCGGGGTCTCCAGTACCGCAACCAAGACGGTAACAGCCCAGGCTTGCCCGAATCATCCGGTGAGGATCGGAACGACTTACTTCCCGTCACTCCAGGCGGCCTACGATGCCGCAGCGGACGGTGACGTAATTCAGAGTCATGCCATCAGGTTCTATGAGAACGTGACTATCGCAAAACAAATTGCAGTGACTTTTGACGGCGGCTATGGGTGTGATTACTCTTCGAAGCGCGGGTTTACGACACTGCAGGGGCAGATGGAGACGAAGCCCGGGGCCGGGACAGTGACGGTCAAGAGCTTTATGCTTACCTATGATACTTCACCGGTAACGACGGTTGCCGCGCCGACTGGCGGATATTACAATGCTCCACAGAATATCACGTTAACCTGCACCGGCCCTTGCGGCCCTGTCTACTACACCACCGACGGCTCTCAGCCGACAACCGCCTCGAGCGTTTATACAGGACCTGTTGCCATCTCGTCAACAACAACGCTCAAGTTTTTCGCCTTGACCACTGAAGGCGGCCGTGAATCCATTAGGAGTCAGACGTATATCATGGATACCGCACCGCCGACCGGCGGCATAACAATAAACGGCGGCGCTGCATTAACGAATAGTATAAGCGTGACATTGAGCCTTACCTGCACCGACGACAACGGCTGCGCACACATGAAATTCAGTACTGATAATGCGGTCTGGTCATCAGCCGAAGCGTACAGTACCGGTAAAGCATGGCAGCTGTCCTCGGGTGATGGGACTAAGTCAGTGTATGTGAAATATCAGGATATGGCAGGCAATTGGTCACCAGAGGCATACAACGCCGACATCGTGCTCGACGCGACACCGCCGGTGGTTACGGTGTCACCGGCAGGCGGGACATACAGCAGTACCCAGAGCGTAGTCCTTGGCTCGAATGAGCCGGCAACCATCTATTACACTGCCGACGGGAGCGATCCTTTAATCAATGGTATTGTTTATACGAATCCCCTGGATATTGCGGTGACAACAACGCTCAGATTCTATGCAAAGGATTCTGCAGGGAACAGCTCGGCTGGGGGACAGGAGATCTACTCTATCGGGGTGCCTACGTGCTCTATTTCTATCAACTCCGGTGCACCATTTACCAACAGTACGGCTGTTACCGCAACGATCGGCTGTGGGGGCGGAAACAGTTGCACAGAGATGCAGTTCAGCAATGACAATGCAGTATGGTCTGCAGCAGAGCCCTATGCATCGACCAGGGCTTGGGAGCTTGCGGCAGGAGACGGCTCTAAAACGGTTTATGCAAAGGTCAAGAACACTATCGGCGGATGGTCTTCGGCGTGCACTGCCACTATTGTGCTTGACACGGCCCTGCCGGTAGCCAGCGCATCTCCCCCCGGAGGCGTTTATACGGTGCCCCAGGAAGTCATGCTGACCTGTAGTGATGGCACTGGCTCCGGATGCGGCAGCATCTATTATACGATTGATGGAAGCACGCCAACGCTGCAGTCGCTTGTGTATAACGGGCCCTTAACTGTTGCAGCAACCACAACGCTGAATTTTTTTGCAGCTGACCGGGCAGGCAACAGCGGATCGGTAACTGCGGCGACCTATACCATTGATGCCAACGCGGCCCTGCCGGTAAGAATTGCCGGGACTGCGCCCTACTATTTCAGCACGCTGCAGGATGCCTATAATGCTGCAATTGACGGCGATGTCATTCACGTGCAGGGGACAACTCTCGTTGAGAGCCTGACCGTTAACAGGAATATCTCGGTACTTATCGACGGCGGCTACAGCAATGACTTTTCGAACAAGAGTGGATTCACGACGCTCAAGGGAACGGTACAGACCCTCCCCGGCGGAGGGACGATAACGCTGAAGAATTTTATGCTGATACAGTAAAGGAGGAGGAAAGACTATGAAGAAACTGGTGCTGGCGGTGCTAACGGGTCTATTGCTGATGGGAATGTCCGCATTTGCGGCAGATGGGGATTTGATTGTGAATGGGAAAGTGGGGGTGGGGACGACGAGTCCGGTAGATCGGTTGGATGTTTTCGGTAATATACGATTAGTGGGAGGAGGGTATTTGCAGCAGGTAGGCGGAAATTACTTGAGGTTAAATACGGATAGTGGAGTGCCGGGATCACATATTGCTTTCACAAGGGGAGCAACAGAGATAATGAGAATAGACGCTAGTGGGAATGTTGGAATCGGAACGACAAATCCAACTAACCCGCTTACAGTTGACGGTACTAACTATGGGGGCAATGATAGTATAATTGTTGCTCGTTCACGCTCAAATTATGATATGTTTTCTGTTCTTCCATGGTCTGGGGGTACCTATATTGGTTCAGGTGCGTATTATAAAGATGGGGTATGGATACATAGCGGCACTGATGCTACCAATGCCCTCTTTTACATTGGTGGAACTGGAGGACGCTGGCTTGCTTCGAATAATGGCGTAGCTTCCTGGAATGTAACGGGAGGCAGCTCAATTTTACTGTGGACGGCTTCAGGTGTTCTTCAAGGCGCCTCCTCTCGAGCGGGCAAAGAGAATTTTGAGCCTCTTAACTTCAACGATATTCTTCATAAAATAAACAAACTCGACATCACACGCTGGAACTATAAAACCGAAGGTAGTGAGGTGAAACACATTGGCCCAATGGCTGAAGATTTTAGGGAAGTCTTTGGGGTAGGCGAGAGCGACAAGAATATTGCCCTGATCGATGAGGCTGGTATAGCTCTGGCGGGAGTAAAAGGGTTAATAGAAAGGGTTAAGGTGCAAGAGGATATTATCACTAGTCAAAAGGATGAAATCAGCGGCTTGAAAAAGGAGCTGAGCGATATCAAGAGCGTGCTTCAGAAGATGGCAATTCAGATAACTATAAACAGCAATAATGCCATTGTATCTCAGGCTCAGCATTAAAGGTGTAATTAAGTTTTAGAATAGTAATCCCTTTTGTAGCTGGAGTGGTGAGAGGCGTTTTCACCACTCCGAGTTTTGTTGAGGCGCGTGCTACCGTAATCTCACTGTTGATAAAGCACAATAATTACAGTGATCTGCCCCGAACTTTTGGAGATATGTGCGGAGGCCTGTGTCTCCACGAGGCTGCAGAACGTTTGAAAGGATTGACAGAAGGACCCCTAAAAAATTATAATTTTATTTCAATAATTTTCTCAGGAGGTCTCTTATGGGCACGTATACTACCTATAATCCACATAAAAGCAGAAGGAAGAAGACCCACGGTTTCCTGACGCGGATGAGCACCCAGGCGGGCAGGAGGATTATCAAGAACCGGCGGGCCAAGGGAAGAAAGCGCCTTGCAGGATAGGTCTGCAGAGGGAGCATCGCTCTCGTGAAGACGCTGCTCATAGCCTTGCTCAAGGCATACCGTTATCTGATTTCTCCGCTGTTGCCGCCGCGTTGCCGGTTTACGCCTTCCTGTTCCGAGTACTCCCTGGAGGCAGTGCGGAAATACGGCGCTCTCAAGGGCAGCTGGCTGACTGCACGGCGCCTCTTGAAGTGCCACCCTTTTCATGCGGGCGGATACGACCCGGTGAAATAACATACGAGGATTTCACGTTATGGATAAAAGAACACTCCTTGCCATCGCGCTCTCCATGGCGATACTGCTGGGCTACCAGTATCTTTTTGTAACCCCTACGCCGCCGCCTGCTCCGGACAAGCAGGCCGCACAGGCTCCGGCTAAAGAGACCCCGGCAGCGTCTGCAGCGCCGGCTGCCGTTTCTCCCGGTCCTCCCGGAGCCGTATCGGGCCCCGAGAAAGAGGTCATTGTAGAGAACAATCTTTACCGGGCCGTGCTGACATCGCGGGGCGGCACTATAAAGAGCTTTACGCTGAAGCAGTACAAGGACAAAAGCGGCAACCCGATTACCCTCAAGGGCAACGAGGGCGCTGCGCCGCTCGCGCTCGGCACGAGCGAGGATTTTCAGCTCGCTGCGGTCAACTTCTCGGTAAGCGGGAGCGATATCCGCCTCGACCCTTCGGCGCCGACGGGCTCGCTCATTTTCGAATACGCTTCAGGAGACCAGGTCATCCGCAGGACCTATGTCTTTTACCACGATAAATACGGCTTCGACCTGAAGGATGAGGTGAAGGGGCTGCCTTCCTACTGGATCACGCCGGGCAGGGATTTCGGCATCTACGCACGCGAGGACGGCGCGCATGCCGGGCCCGTGATCCTGCGCGATGCCGAGCGGATGGAGTTCACCGTAAAGGATGTGAGGGATGCGCGGAGCTTCAGGGAGGGCATAAAATGGATCGCCCAGGAGGATAAGTACTTCTTCTCCTCCATCGTGCCGCGCTCACCCGTCGAGGAGGCGAGGGTCTGGAGCAGCAATAACGACGCCCTGGCAGCGCTGAAGATGCCGGCAGGGGTAAACAGCTACTTCGTCTATACAGGACCGAAGGAGCTCGGCCGGCTGAAGGACCTCGGCATGGGCCTCGAGCACATCGTCGACTTCGGTTTCTTCTCGATCCTGGCGAGACCGCTCTTCTGGGTCCTGATGCTCCTCTTCGATCTTACGAAGAACTACGGCGTGGCGATCATCCTTCTCACGATCCTTCTGAGGATTCCCTTCATCCCGCTCATCAACAAGAGCCAGGAGTCGATGAAAAAGCTGCAGGACATACAGCCCAAGATGGCGGCAATCCGGGAGCAGTACAAGAACGACCCGCAGCGGATGCAGCGCGAGCTCATGGAGCTGTACAAGAAGAACAAGGTGAACCCGGTAGGCGGCTGCCTCCCCATGCTGCTCCAGGTGCCCTTCTTTTTCGCCCTCTACCAGGTCCTGAATACCGCCATCGAGCTGCGGAACGCGCCGTTCATGCTCTGGATCAACGATCTGGCGGCCAAGGACCCCTACTTCATACTGCCCATCATCATGGGCGCGACCATGGTGATACAGCAGAAGATGACGCCGTCGACCATGGACCCGACGCAGCAGAAGATCATGCTGCTCATGCCGGTGGTGTTCACCTTCATGTTCCTCAGCTTCCCCTCGGGGCTCGTCCTCTACTGGCTGGTGAACAACGTGCTGAGCATCGCCCAGCAGTTCTACATCAACCGGAAGCTGAAAACCCAGCCCGCGTAAAGGCAGCTCGAAGCTCATGGCTGACAGCTCACAGCCGATGATGCATGGCTTGTGCTCTCACCCGGTGCTCATTTCATCAGACGCTCTAGGAATTGTGGAGCATAGGCCATGAACTCTCTCGATGACACCATAGCAGCCGTATCGACGCCGCCCGGAGAAGGAGGCATCGGCATTGTGCGCCTGAGCGGCAGGGACGCCCTCGCGCTTGCCGGAAGGGTCTTCGTATCGCCGCGGGGAAAGCCGCTCACCGGGACGCGGTCCCATACGATCCTGCACGGCTTCGCGGTTAATCCGGCCGACGGCGCGCGTATCGACGAGGTGCTCGTCACGGTAATGCGCGCCCCCGCCACCTATACCCGCGAGGATGTGGTCGAGATCAACTGCCACGGCGGCATCGTGCCCCTCAGGGCGGTGCTCCAGGCGCTGCTCGATGCGGGCGCGCGGCTCGCCGAGCCGGGGGAGTTCACGAAGCGCGCTTTTCTGAACGGCAGGATCGATCTCATTCAAGCCGAGGCAGTGATCGACGTGATACGGGCGAAGACGGAAACAGCGGAGCGGATCGCCCAGCAGCAGCTCGAGGGAAGGCTCTCCCGGCGCATCGCGGCGCTCCGGGAGAGGGTCACGGAGCTCTGCGCCCATGTCGAGGCGTATATCGATTTCCCCGAAGACGAGATAGAACCGCTCCCGGCCTCCGCGCTGCTCGGCGCCATGGCAGAAATAGAGGCTGAGCTGGCGGGGCTCTCGCAGGGGTATGCCGAGGGCAAGTTCTTCAGGGAGGGCGTCTCCGCAGCCATCGTCGGCAAGCCGAACGTCGGCAAATCGTCGCTGCTCAATGCGCTGCTCGAAAAAGACCGGGCGATCGTGACCGAGATCCCGGGTACTACAAGAGATGTCATCGAAGATGTCCTGAACATCAAGGGCCTTCCCCTCAGGATCATGGATACCGCCGGTATACGGGAGACGCACAACCTCGCCGAACAGGAGGGAGTGAAGCGGAGCGTGAAGGCGATCGAGGGGGCCGATCTCGTCATCGCCGTGCTCGATGCGGGCAGGGAGCTCGATGATGCCGACAGAGAGGTGCTCGACCGGATAGCTCGGAAGCGGGCGATGGTAGTGGTCAACAAATGCGACATCCTGTCGCCGCGCTTTGCCTTCACCGGATATCCCGGCGACGCCGTGAGGGTATCGGCGCTCACCGGAGAGGGCATCGAGGCGGTCAGGCAGCGCATCTATGAGCTCTGCATCGCTTCCGGCAGCGGGCACGACCGGGAAGACCTCCTGGTGACCAACCTGCGCCACAAGCACGCCCTCGACCGGGCGCTCCAGTCCCTCGCTGAGGCGCGGCAGGCGCTGGAGACTCACCTGCCGCTCGAGGTCGTCGCTCTCTTCCTCCGGGAATCGCTCGACCATCTGGGCGGCATCATCGGCGCAGTGACCACCGAGGATATCCTGGAGAGGATCTTCAGCGCATTCTGCATCGGGAAGTAAGGGCGGATACCCGGTTCCGGAAGGGCCGAACAAAAAAGGCAGGAAGAAGACTCTTCCTGCCTTTTTGCATCGTTGAGCGACAGCGCTATTTCTTGGGGGCCTCCGGCGTCTGCACCGGCGGATGGCCGCCTGGGGCAGCGGGGGCTGTCGGCGCCAGCGAGAGCTTCTGTGCCGCCTCTTTGTTTATGTCGACTTTATACGTCTTCTTCAGGTTCTCGATGAACGTGTCGAAGCTGTTCTTCTGGCGTTCTGCCACGAGCCTCTGGCTGATCAACCCCTTTACCTTCTCGAACTCGACGGTCGACCCTTTCAGATCGAGCACCTTCAGGATATGGATGCCGTCTTTCAGCCGTATCGGCATGCTCACCTCGCCCCTCTTGAGCCTGAACACCGCGTCTTCGAGCTCGGGGGAGAGGTCGCCCTTCTTGAAGGTCCCCAGCTTGCCGCCGTCCTTGGCCGACGCCTTGTCGGCGGACATTTCGGCAGCTACCTTTCCGAAGTCCTCGCCTTTCTGTATACGGTCATAGACTTTTTTAGCATCGTCTTCGGTCTTGACCAGGATCTGGCCGATGGTCACCTGGCTGCTCAGGATGAAGTCTTCCTTATGGCTGTCGTAAAACTCTTTGATATCCTTTTCGGTTATATTGGCCGACGCCTCGATCTCTTTTTCGAGGAGCTGGTTGATGAGGGTTATCTTCTTGAACTCCTCGACCTTGCGCTGGAACTCCTTATCTTTATCGAGCCCGCGCTTCTTCGCCTCGAGGTAGAGCAGCTCTTTCTTCGTCAGCTCCTCGACGAACCGCTCGGCTCCTCCGGGACCCATGAAGAACTGCTGGGCCATGGGAGGAAGCGACGCCATCTCAGCCTTCACATCCTCGGTCGTTATGGTGGTTCCCCCTACCTTCGCCACATAGCTGCCCTTGGACCCGCTTCCCTTCGAGCAGGAAACGGCAATCAAAAGGGCGAACGCCACGATGAGTACTTTCTTCATGTGTCACACTCTCCTTCACGGTTATTAATCTACCACTCTAACATATTGGTCTTCCCTGCGGCAAGCAGCAGTGGCGCTGGCGCAGAGAGGCATCGCCTTCGCCCGCAGCCCGTTCAGTACACGAAAGGGAAAGGCGCTCGCTGCTATTTTTGCTATAATTTTAGTAATACCCTCCGTACTTCCCCGCACCTGTATGCCGATCCGCTGTTCCGATCCCGGGAGATACTATCTTGTGCAAGAGGATGCGCAGCAGCACGGAGGGGAGGGTTTCCTGCAGCAGTGATTTGCAGAGAGGAGGAGCTGCTGTGGCGCTTCCAGCCCTGGTCAGGGTCATCGCGGAAAAGAAGGTGAGCCGGTTTTGCGAGCGGCGCGTGCCGAAGCAGGCGCGCCACCATGTCCGGCTCCTCTATCTGTTCCGGGGCAGTACGGTTACCATTGTCGAACGCAGGGCGCCCTGGCACGCGGGCATGAAGGAGTGGCCTTCGATGCCTATCGCCCAGATACGGTATAATGAGAAGACCGGAAGGTGGCGCCTCTATTATGCCGATGCGGCGATGGGCTGGCAGGAGTGCAGTGACATCGAGGCGACCAGGGACATCGATGTCCTCCTCCGGGAGATCGATGAAGACAGCACCGGTATCTTCTGGGGGTAGGTCGTCCGGTGAGCAGGAGTGCGGAGCATGAAAAAAAAGGTCATCGTCGGCATGAGCGGCGGCGTCGATTCGTCGGTGGCCGCCCATATGCTGCAGGAGCAGGGGTACGAGGTCGAGGGGGTGAGCTTCATTCTCTACGAGATGCGGCTGAGGGGGACGCGGCCTTCCGCGGCGCCCTCCTGATGTACCCTCGAGGCTCTGGAAGACGCCCGAAAGACCGCCGAGTCCCTCGGCATCCCGCACACCATGGTAAACCTGAGGGATGAGTTCATCAGCACGGTTGTGGAGCCGTTCACTGCCGCCTACGCGAAAGGTATCACCCCGAACCCCTGCATTCTCTGCAACAAGATGATCAAGTTTCCCCACCTGGTACGGGTCGCCGGGGAGAGAGGCGCCGAGGCTATCGCAACAGGACACTACGCCCGCGTGGAACGGCAGAGCGGAAGCGCGGAAGCCCTGCTGAAAAAGGGAATAGACTCGAAGAAAGATCAGTCATACGTGCTCTATGTGCTCGACAGAGAGGCGCTCGAGAGGCTGGTCCTTCCCCTGGGGACGAGGAGAAAGGAAGAGATCAGGCAGCGGGCGAGGGAGCTGGGGCTTTCTGCCGCCGAGCGGCCCGAGAGCCAGGAGATATGCTTCGTGGAGGACCGGTACTACTTCCGGCTTGTCGAGGAGCTGACCGGCGGTTCGCAGGGCCCCCTCATCGACAGCGAGACCGGAACGGTCCTCGGTCATCACGGCGGCATCCATCGGTATACGATAGGTCAGCGCAAGCGGCTGGGCATCGCGACGGGCGCGCCGCGGTACGTTACCGGAATCGACCCTGCGTCGAATGCCGTATATGTCGGGCCCCGGGAGGGGGCGATGACGCGGGAGTTCCTCGTGAGGGAGATCAATTGGCTGCTTCCGATAGCGGAGGAGAGCTTTCGCGCAGGCGTGAAAGTCAGATCTACCATGAGCGATGAGCCCGCGACCATCGCTGTTCTCGATCATGCTGCTGCAAAAGTCATCTATGACGAGCCCCAGTGGGCTCCTGCGCCCGGCCAGAGCGCGGTATTTTACGACGGCGATACAGTGGTAGGGGGTGGCGTCATCTCCCGGTGATATCGTGCATGATGCACCGCCCTTCAGCCTGATGCGATGGGCGTCGGTAGTGCTGACTTCACTGCATTTTTTGTGGTATCGTAAGAAGTATTACTACGGTGAGGCGAGGTCATGACGGGAAGAATAGTATCCATCAATATCAGCGAAAAAAAAGGCGTGCGGAAGAAGCCGGTCGATGAGGCGGTGATAGCAGAGAATTACGGCATCGACGGCGATGCCCATGGGTCGTCGGAGTGGCACCGGCAGGTGAGCCTGCTCGCGCTCGAGAGCATCAGGAAGATGCAGGACCTGGGGCTCGAGGTCAAGCCGGGAGACTTTGCGGAGAATATCACCACCGAGGGGCTCGACCTCCTCGCCCTGCCGGTCGGGACGAGAGTGCGCCTCGGCAGCGACGTTATCGGCGAGGTGAGCCAGATCGGCAAGGAGTGCCATTCCCGGTGCGCCATCTACTACCAGGCGGGCGATTGCGTCATGCCCAAAGAGGGGATATTCATCAGGGTCCTCAAGGGCGGCACGATCAAGACCGGCGACAGGATAGAGATTTCCCTCAGAAAATAGCTTCAAAGAGAGATGCCGCCCTGTGCTGGAGCGCGTACGATCCTTTCACCGCATTTCTTCTGAAGCGCCCGAATGGATAAACCTGTGAGAGGTAGAGATGATAACGGTTGCAGTGCTTACTCTCAGCGATAAGGGTTCCCGGGGAGAACGGGCCGATGCGAGCGGCCCTGCGATCGCCGAAGCGCTTAAAGATCTTGCCGAGGTAAAGCATTACGATGTCCTGCCCGATGAGCGGGAGATGATACGGGATAAGCTCATGGAGTATGTCAATAAGGTCGATCTCGTTCTTACGACCGGCGGCACCGGACTCTCGCCGCGCGACGTCACGCCCGAGGCGACACGGGAGGTCATCGAGCGGGAGGTCCCCGGCATTGCCGAGGCGATGCGGAGGGAAGGTCTGAAAAAGACGAACCGGTCCATGCTCTCCCGGGCGGTTGCCGGTGTGCGGGGAGCGACGCTGATCATCAACCTGCCGGGCAGCCCTGCCGCGGTGCGGGAGAACCTGGCGGTCATCATCGAGGTGCTGCCCCATGCAATCGAAAAGATCAAGGGAGATGCCGGAGAGTGCGCACGGTAAGCGGCCTTTCAGCCATACTCTGCAGCCTGCTCATCCTCATCGGCTTTGGACCTGCTGCGACTGCTGAAGCACCCGAAGATATCCTCGCCGTAACCCCCTACTACGCCACCGGCGAGATCGCTGCGGGCAGCCCCTTCACGCTGGCGCTGCAGGTGCGTCTCAAACAGGGCTGGCACGTGAACAGCAATACACCGTCCGGCGCGTTCTCGATTCCCTCCGAGCTCGTCCTCGACGCCGTACCGGGGATCGGCATCGAGAGGATCGTCTTTCCCCCTCACGTCGTAAAACAACTGACCAAGACCGGCGAAAAGAGCGAGCTCTTCGAGGGGACGTTTTACGTGGCTATTCACGGAAGGGCCGATGCTGGTCTCCAACCGGGGAACTATGCAGTGAACGGGAGCTTCCGCTACCAGGGATGCAACGAGGTCACCTGCCTGCCGCCCGCGGAGAAGACGGTCGCTTTTACGCTGCAGGTAGTGCCCGCGGGAGCGAGCGTCAAGGAGGTCAATCCCGGTATCTTTTCGAATATCACCGCCTCGGGAGCAGTCGTTGCCGCCGGAGAGAAAGCGGACGATTCCATCTCGCGCTCCATCGCCGAAAAAGGGCTCCTCCTCACGCTGCTGCTCATCTTCCTGGGCGGCCTTGCGCTGAATCTCACGCCCTGCGTCTATCCGCTCATTCCGATTACGGTCAGCTACTTCGGCTCCCAGCAGCATAGGGGCAAGGGGGTGCTTAATGCGGCAGCGTATGTGTGCGGGATTGCGCTCACCTATTCGGTGCTCGGTACCGTCGCTGCGCTTACCGGAGGCATGCTCGGCTCGCTGCTGACCAGCCCGGTTACCATCGTGGTCATCGCCGGTATCATGGTCGGCCTTTCGCTCAGCATGTTCGGCCTCTACGAGATACGGGTGCCCCGCTTCCTGATGAACATGGCGGGCGGCGAGGCGCGCGGCGGCGCGCTGGGGGCGCTGATCATGGGGCTCTCGATGGGCGTTATCGCCGCTCCCTGCATCGGCCCCTTCGTGATCGGGCTCCTGACCTATGTGGCGACCCTCGGGAGCCCGGTAAAAGGCTTCCTTATGTTCTTCGTCCTCTCCCTCGGATTGGGCCTCCCCTATCTCATCCTGGGCCTGTTCTCGAGCAGGATCAGCTCCCTGCCCCGGTCGGGAGAGTGGATGATCGGGGTGAAAAAGATATTCGGGTTCATCCTGATCACCATGGCGGTCTACTTTCTCAATCCGCTCCTGAGCGCCCCGTGGTACCGCATCCTCTTCTCCGGCTCGCTCTTCTTCGGCGGTTTCTGGCTCCTCGTCATCGACCGTTCGGGCGAGGGGAGGCGCGGTTTTCACGCCTTCAAGGCGGTTGTCGCCATCGCGATGATCGTTGCCGCCACCTGGTTCATCAAGCCCGAGCCCGAGGCTGCAGCGCGCCTCCCGTGGCAGCCCTATTCGGCCGAACAGCTTGCCGGTGCACGGGAGGCGGGCACGCCGGTGGTGATCGACTTCTATGCGGACTGGTGCATTCCCTGCAAGGAGCTGGACGAATTCACCTTCACCGACCCGCGGCTCCAGAAGTATGCAGGGCAGTTTATCTTTCTGAAAGTCGATCTCACCAGCGATGCGAGCGAACAGACGAAGCGGCTCAAGCAGCAGTACGCGATCAAGGGCGTTCCTACCATTGTCTTCCTGAATCCTGCCGGGGCCGAGATGGCGGAGCTGCGGCTCACCGGGTTCGAAGAGGCCGAGCAGTTCGCCGCCCGCCTCGAGAGGGCCCGGGGCGGCGGGTAATATTCCCGAGGAAAAGGGGAGGGACAGGTGCGCTGAGAACGCCTTTTCAGCGCACCTGTTCCTGCTCATTCCGTTAAGCACCCTCAGCCGGTAGTCAAGGCGTTTCCTTGCTAATGCCGTTCTGTTTATGGTAGTTTTTTAGAGCGTCTAACAGAATGAGCAGAGGCGAGTCAGACAAGGCACAGTATGTTCGCTCATTCTCGGACGGCATCCAGCCGTCCTCCGAGGCACCAGCCCGCTTCGTCATCCATGACTTCGCTCGGGCTGCTGATACCGCTCCACATACTATACCTTGTCTGACTCCAAGCTCTTTCATTATTATCAGGAGCTCTTAGATGGTTTCGGAGGAGAAGAGCGTTGGAAGAGAAGTATAATGCGCAGAAAATAGAGGAGAAGTGGCAGGCCTTCTGGTCAGGGCGGCAGCTCTACAGGGCGGGGCGGGACGAAGGGAAGAAAAAGTTCTACTGCCTCGAGATGTTCCCCTATCCCTCGGGTAAGATCCACATGGGGCATGTCCGCAACTACGCCATCGGCGATGTTATCGCGCGCTACAAGCGGATGCGCGGGTTCACTGTGCTCCATCCCATGGGCTGGGACGCCTTCGGCCTCCCTGCGGAGAATGCGGCGATCAAGCACGGGCTGCATCCGGCAAAGTGGACCTATGAGAATATCGCCTTCATGAAGAAGCAGCTCGTCCGCATGGGACTGAGCTACGATTGGGATAGAGAAGTGACCACCTGCAGCCCCGGGTACTACCGGTGGAACCAGTGGCTCTTCCTCAAATTCTTCGAGAAGGGGCTCGCGTATAAAAAGGCCTCGTTCGTCAACTGGTGCCCCTCCTGCGTCACCGTCCTCGCCAACGAGCAGGTCATCGACGGCAGGTGCTGGCGCTGCGACGCCCCCGTCGTCCAGAAGGAGCTCGAGCAGTGGTTCTTCAAGATCACCGCTTACGCAGAGGAGCTGCTCCGGGGCTGCGATAGCCTCACCGGCTGGCCCGAGCGGGTGGTCGCGATGCAGAAGAACTGGATCGGCAAGAGCGAGGGCGTCGAGGTCGATTTCCCTGTCGAGGGGAGCAGCGGGGCGTTGCGCATCTATACCACGCGGCCGGATACCCTCTTCGGGGTCACTTATATGTGCCTCGCGCCGGGCCATCCGTTTGCGGACCGCCTCGTGGCTGATAAGCAGGCGCTCGAGGCGATCAAGGCGAAGTACGGCAAAGAGGACGAGAAAGTCGGTCTCTTCACCGGCCATTACGCCGTCAATCCCCTCACCGGGGACCGAATCCCGATCTATATCGCCAACTTCGTTCTCATGGAGTACGGAACCGGCGCGATCATGTCCGTCCCCGCCCATGACCAGCGCGACTTCGAGTTCGCCCGGAAGTACGGCCTGCCGGTCAAGGTCGTCATCGTACCCGAAGAAAGTCCGGAAGCACGGGCTTCCGAGCTTAGCGCCGCTTTCGAGGATGAGGGCGTGCTCGTGAGCTCGGGCCGGTTCAGCGGCATGAGGAGCAGCGAGGGGAAGCGTGCGATCGCAGCGTATATCGAAGAAAAAGGGTTGGGGAAGCGGACCGTGAACTACAAGCTCCGCGATTGGGGAATCTCGCGTCAGCGCTACTGGGGCACGCCTATTCCCATCATCTACTGCGACCGCTGCGGCATGGTCCCGGTCCCCGAAAAGGAGCTCCCGGTCCTCCTGCCCGAAGATATCACGCTCACCGGGAAAGGGTCCTCTCCGCTCAAGGAGTCGGAGGCGTTCCAGAACGTGCCCTGCCCGCAGTGCGGGGGAAGGGCGCGGCGGGAGACGGACACCATGGATACCTTTGTGGACTCCTCATGGTATTTTGTGCGGTACTGCTCGAAGAAGGAGGAGGACCCCTTCGCCAAACAGAATATCGCCTCCTGGATGCCGGTGGACCAGTATATCGGCGGCATCGAGCATGCGGTGCTGCACCTGCTCTATTCGCGCTTCTTCACGAGGGCGATGAGGGACCTCGGCATCCTCTCCATCGACGAGCCCTTCGCGAACCTCCTCACGCAGGGGATGGTCTGCAAGGAGACCTGGAAATGCCCGGAGCACGGGTGGCTCTTCCCCGAAGAGGTGAACATAAACATATGCGTCCACTGCGGAAGCGCGGTCGAAAGGGGCCGGGTCGAGAAGATGTCGAAGTCGAAGAAGAATGTCATCGACCCCGATGCGCTGATAAGCCGCTACGGCGCTGACACGATGCGGCTCTTCTCGCTCTTTGCCGCACCGCCCGAACGGGATCTCGAGTGGTCCGATAAGGGGGTCGAGGGCGCGTACCGCTTCCTGAACAGGGTCTGGGCCGTTGTCCATAAAAACCGTAACGAGCTGCGCGCGGCGGGCGGCGAGAGGGAAGAGATTTCTCCCTCGCGGATCACGGACCACGCTTCACGGCTCCTGCGGAAGACGCACCAGACGATACGGAAGGTCACCGCCGATATCGAAAAGGACTACCACTTCAACACGGCGATCGCCTCGCTGATGGAGCTGGTGAACGAGATGTCGTCCTTCACTCCGTCCCCCTCGCCCTCGAATAACGAGGATGCTGCGGTGCTCTCCTTCGGCGTGAGGAACACCCTGCTGATGCTCGCTCCCTTTTCACCGCATATTGCCGAAGAGTTGTGGCGCGCCATCGGCGAAGAGCGCGGCAGCGATACCAGTATCTTCGAGCATCCCTGGCCGGCATGGGACGAGGAGCTCGCCAAAGAGGAGGAAGTGGAGCTGGTCATACAGATAAACGGAAAGCTCCGCGCAAAGGTCCTCGTGCCTGCCGGGATATCCGATGAGGAGGCGCAGCAGCGCGCATTGGCCGATGCGAAGGTGAAGGAGATACTCGACGGCAGGAGCGTCAGGAAGATCGTGGTCGTAAAGGGAAGACTCGTTAACATTGTCGTATCATAAATGAGACGTGGAAGGTGGAAAGTGGGAACTGAAGAACGGAAGGAAAGCAGAACCGGGGCAGCCCTGTCTGCAGCTATGGACCAAAGCCCAGGCTCTTCGACAGTTCGTCCTAAGGCTTGCTCTCCTCTCCTCCTTACTTCCTGTTTTTTACTCCTTGCGTTTTTTTTATACGGGTGCGGCTATACGCTCCATACGAGGGCCCAGCTTCCTTTCGATACGATCGCGGTCGGCAGGATCGAGAATAAAACGTTCGAGCCGAAGCTGCAGGACAGGTTCAACAGGGTGCTGGTCGATACCTTTGCGGAATACGGCTATCGCCTCAGCCCCTCGGCCCGGTACCTGCTCGAGGGCGAGATCGCCGAGTTCGAGCTGACGCCCCGCTCGGAGCAGGCCCTCGTGGCTACACAGTACGAAGTCATCATCAGGGCAGCGTTTCGCCTGATCGACCGGGAGACCGGCAGGGCCATTCCCCTGGTTGCCGGGAGCCCCTTCATCACCTACTTCAGCACCACGGGGAAGCTCGAGAACGTCCTGGCGCAGAAAGAGGTCTCGACCGTAAGCGCGATGAGGAACCTCTCGCAGGAGCTGGTGCGCCAGATAACGTATACGACGCCCCAGAACTTCGCCTCCCTCCTGTTTACGGCCGATACGATACGCGATGCGGACAGGTTCGCTCGCAGGCTGCGGGACGCCGGAGATCCCCTTTCGCGGTACCTCTACGGCAGGCTCTCGCCGGATACGCGCCGGCTTCTGTCGGAAGCCGGCAGCACGAGGGCTTCCGATAAAGAGTTCTTCGAGCGCCTCAAGACCGCGCTGGCGAACGAGCTGAACCAGGTCGTTCAGGGCCTTAGTTTATATGACGAGGAGCGCTTCGCCCACCTGCAGCTCTCTGCCGAAGCGCGCCGCCTTGTCGAGCAGCAGCCGACAGGAATAGAACGCATGCGCCTCAACCGGCTCCTGCTCGAAGAGGCATATCCCGCCGAGCTCGCCCGCTCTTCGGAGCAGCGCTGACCGGGTGAACGGGGGAGCGGTATGAGCATCAAGCAATTCGAACAGGAGCTCGCAGCCGGGCTTCCCGCGCCGGTATATCTCTTCTCTTCATCAGAGGGCTTCCTCCTCTACGAAGTCCTCTCGGCGGTCAGAGAGCGGTATGCCGCTGACAGCGGGTTCAACTTCGATGTCTACGACAGCAAGTCCCCGGATGACGACGTGCCGATGGAGCATATTGTCGATACGCTGAATACGCTCCCGTTTCTTGCGGAGCGGCGGGCGGTGGTCCTGAAGAATGCGCAGAAGCTGGCCAAGAAAGAGGTAAAGAAACTCGAAGAGTACCTGGCGGACCCGTCGCCGGCATCGCTCCTGGTCCTGCTCCACGAGGGGGCAGCGCCCAAGCTCTTCGACGCTGCTGCGCTGAAGAAGGTGAAGGCGATCGCGCTCGCGGTCCCCGAGCGGGAGATCCCGATGTGGGTAGCGGCGCAGGCGAAGAAGAAGGGGATGAAGCTCACGGGCGAGGCGATAGAGTATCTCGTCAGCATCGTGGGGACGGACCTCGGCCTGCTCGCCGCAGAGCTCGAGAAGCTCTCCTGCCTCGGCGCTGCCTCGACGATTACCCTCAACGATATAAAAGGAATGTTCTATGCCGGCGCAGAATACAGCGCCTTTGATCTCATCGATGCGCTCAAGCGGAGGGAGGTGCGCGAGGCCTTCCGGATATTCGAGCAGGTGAGCAGGGACCAGGACCCGCAGATGCTGCTCGGTGCTCTGAACTACCACTTCTCCCGGCAGTTCGGGGGGGGCTACGGTTCGGGGAAAGGCGCGGGAAACGACGGCGGGGTCTTCAGGCTCCTGCACGAGGCCGATATCGCGCTGAAAACCTCGCACCGCTACGTCATCGAGGAGCTCCTCGTCACCCTGCTGCGGCGGTAGCCGCGCGCAGGGCCTGCCGCCGTGCGGAGCCCGGGAGCGACTAGCTCAGCGCTCCCTGGACCTTCTTGCTCAGCCGGGCGATCTTTCTCGATGCAGTGTTCTTGTGGATCACGCCCTTCGATGCAGCCTTATCGATGGTGCTGACCGTCTTCTTCAGCTCTTTGGCCAGTTCGTCTTTGCTGCCTGCCGCCAAGAGGGACTCTATCTTCTTGGTCGAGGTCTTGATGCTGCTCTCTACGGACTGGTTGCGCAGCCTGCGCTTTTCATCCTGCCGGGTCTTCTTCAGTGCGGAAAGATTTTTTTTCGGAGCTGCTTTTGCCACTGCCGCCCTCCTTGCTATAGGGAAAGTTTTTATACGCTCAGGGATACCCCTCGCCCCTGAAGGGGCGGAAATACAAACTTAGCATAAAACTTAACAGAAAATCAATGTTTATGCTACACTTAGAGGTTATGAGATACCGTCCCGTCGACAGCAGCAGGCTCACGACCTACTCTCTGCGCGAGCGGACGAGCAAGGTCTCTGTCGAGTACCTGGCCCGCCCGCACGACAAGGGAGCCTCGTTCGGGTCGTTTGTCGAACGCCTCCCCGGGTTCCTCGCTGCCCGGGATATCCGGGCGGTCGCACAGGCGGTCGTGGCTGCCTTCCGCAACGGACGGCCGGTCATCCTCGGGATGGGGGCGCATGCGCTCAAAGTGGGGCTCTCTCCGATCATCATCGACCTGATGCAGCGGGGCGTCATCAACGCGGTGGCGACCAACGGCGCCTGCATTATCCACGATTTCGAGCTCGCCTGCATCGGGCAGACCTCTGAAGATGTTGCCCGGGAGCTCTGCACCGGCACCTTCGGCATGGCTGAAGAGACGGGCCGGCTGCTCAACGAGGCTATCAGCAGGGGCGTTGCAGAGGGGCAGGGCATCGGTCGCGCTGTCGGGAGCTTTATCGATGCCGCCGATTTCCCGTTCAAGGACCGGAGCATCTTCAGGGAGGGGTTCCGTAAGGATATCCCGATGACGGTGCATGTGGGCATCGGAGCGGACATCATCCATATGCACCACGCTGCCGACGGCGCCCGTATCGGCGAAGGGAGCCTCAGGGATTTCAGGCTCTTCGCCGGAGTCGTCGCCGAGCTCGAGGGCGGCGTCTACCTCAATCTCGGCTCTGCGGTCATGCTTCCCGAGGTCTTCCTCAAGGCGTTGACCATGGCGAGAAACCTGGGCCATACGGTGGAGTCGTTCACGACCGTGAATATGGACTTTATCCAGCACTACCGTCCGCGCGAGAATGTGCTGCGGCGTCCGACCATGGGCAAGGGGCGGTGCTTCGCCCTTACCGGCCACCACGAGATCATGGTCCCGCTCCTCGCGGCCCTTATCATAGAGGAATTGTAGAATGAACATTATCATTGACGACGAAAAGTGCATCGGCTGCGGCAGGTGTGAAGAGATCTGCCCTGCCGTGTTCCATCTCAACGAGACGATCGGCAAGTCCGAGGTGATCGACCCCGAAGCGTGCGAGTTCGTGGGCTGCTGCGAAGCTGCGGAAGAGAACTGTCCTGTCGACGCGATAACCGTAGAGGAATGAAGCCCCGGGACCTGGCAACGGCCTGGCCGCTGCTGAAGTGCAAAGGTATGAGCAGATAAAAAAAGGGCCCTCTCCGGGGGAAGAGAGGGCCTCTGTATGATCCAGGGCAAAGGGGGGTTCACCCTGGAGGGGGAAAATGCCTGTGCATAGGGGGGAGGGTCAATCCCGCACAGGCAGGAAACATCACGCTGCTACACCGCGCATCAATACCGTGTAAATTTCCGCTGAGAGCCGCTCTGCCTCGACCGTCCCGTTCATCGATGATTTGATCATCCCCATCACGATCTCGGCGGTGGTCGGTATATCCAGATCCCGCCGCAAGCGGCCGTCGGCTATGCCGCGGGCCAGGAGCGCATGGAGCAGGTCCCTGATCGAGCAGGCGCGCTCGTAGCAGTTCTTCAGCCTTTTCGAAAAGAGGCTTCCCTCATCCCGCCGCAGCACCTCGAAGAATTCCTTCTTCTCATTGAAGAACAGGGCGAGTCGGGTGATGAAGAGCCTCAGGTCCTCGACGGCGTCGGTCCCCTTCGATTCGGTTTTGAGACTGACCAGGAGGTTGTCGATGCCCTCCTGAAGGAGCGCGGCATAGAGGTCCTCCTTCGACGTGAAGTGGTAATAGAGGGTCCCTTTTGCCACCCGCGCCTTCTTCGCGATATCGTCCATGGCCACCTGGTGGTAGGGATTCTTCGCGAAGAGCCTGGTAGCGGCGTCGAGTATGGCGGTCCGCTTCGCACTCATGTGGTAGTATACTGACCGCCCGGTCAGATTGTCAATATATTATTAAACTATTAAACTAATTAATAGCAGGTGCGGGGGCAGGGGCTGTGGGCAGGGGCTGTGGTCAGGGGGAACCGAGGCGAACATATCATCTCCGCCCGGTCTCAAGGGCCTCTCTCTATTAAAAAGGTGGCTCTCCGTTCCCCTCGCGTACCGTGGCCGTAGCGCACATTTTCCCGTTTCTGCGGGAAGGAGGGCCTGATCGCCACCTTAACAGCCTCATCTCTACTTACAGAGTATCGCCATTCCGGAGCGCTGTCAAGGGGCGGGGAAGGGTATTTCTCAGGGTTCCTCAAACAATGGTGCCGGAGGAGAGACTCGAACTCTCACGGGGTTGCCCCCAGCGGATTTTGAGTCCGCCGCGTCTGCCATTCCACCACACCGGCAATAGTATTAACAGCTTTCTTGTATTGGGCTTTGGGGATGCAGAAAATAGTGCTTATTTTTTAATATAGCATAGAGTTTCTTTGAAATGGGAATTTCTTGTAGGTAGCTTCCGCTCTTCGATGCTTTGATCTTTACGAGCCGGTTGGAAATATCTAAGACCTCTTTCCCTGTGGCCGATGTGCTTCGACTAATCGGCATCCTGTGTGGACCCTGAGCACAATAAAGGCATAAAGGTATTCCGATGTTGCAACTGCCAGCAATCTTTTCTCCTCCTCTCTCCTTGCTTTCGGTAATGTAATCATTTACCTTCTTTGCGGTGGTCTCTCTGGCTTTCGTCACGAAAAAAGGGATAAGATGATCCAGGTATGCTTTTGCCACGTCCTCATCAGTGGTGTCGCAAGAGCGGAAATAGCGTTGCCCGTTGAGCATGAAGTGGATCATGCCATATTTGTTCAAAATAACAAAGTGTTCATAAAAAATGAACATATATATTTTTGAACGTATTATAGTAGTTCATTGATATAAAATTAAATTAAGAAAAGTTAAATTCTGGCCAACTTGACTTTTGTTCAAAAATTATATATGTTCATAATAGTTGAACATAATAGGATGGTGAACAAAATGCGTGGAACTATGGAGACCTTGGAAAATGAAATCGTTCAGCTTGCGGTAAACGCACTCAAAAAAGATATCACTCTGGATATCCAGCCCGAAGTGTTGATGCCGACGGATGACACGGCCAGAAGAGGAGATTTCATCGTTACGTTTACTGTTCAAGGGAGAGAGTTCCGTTATTTTGCTGAGGTGAAGACGCTCGTGACGAAGGCTACGAAGCTTTTGGCTCTCGTGCAAAAGGAAAAGACCAATCTCCCCTATCTGCTGGTCACCCGCTATGTCAATCCTGAAATGGCAGAGCAGTTGAAAGCAGACGACCTCCAGTTCATCGACACGGCAGGAAACGCCTATATCAAGCAACTGCCCCTCTATATCTTTGTTAAAGGCAACAGGCCCCCTGAGATAACTATGCGTGCTCCTCAGAAAAGAGCCTTTAAGCCGACGGGGCTTAAAGTCATCTATGCCCTTCTCTGTAACCCAGGTCTGGAGAACAAGCCCTATCGTGATATCGCTGATGCCGCTGATGTCGCGCTGGGAACAATCGGGTGGATGATGAGGGAGCTCAAACAAATGGACTACCTGCTCGACATGGGAAAAAGAGGGAAGAAGCTGACTCAGAAAGAGGCGCTCTTACAACGGTGGGTGACGGAATATCCGGAGAGGCTGCGGCCAAAGCATGTAGTGGGCCGTTACAGAGGACCGGAAGAGTGGTGGCAGCAAACAACTCTGGACCCTGTGATTGCGCAGTGGGGGGGAGAAGTGGCTGCACAGAGGTATACGAATTATCTGAAGCCTCAGGTGATTACTCTCTATACAAATACCCGGTACCTGAACCAACTCCTCATGCAGCATCGACTGAAGCGGGACCCGCAGGGAGATATCGAGATCCTCGAAAGGTTCTGGAAGACTACGCAAGAGTGGCAATATGGAGATAAAGTTCATCCGCTACTGGTTTACGCAGACCTTATGGCTACCGGTAATGAAAGAAACATCGAAGTCGCTAAAATGATCTACGAGGAGTACCTTGCTGGACTTGTCAGGCAGAATTGATAATCATTACGTCGAAGCACTTCATGTGCTGAAGGGCGTTACGGATGACCTCGGCATTCCATTCTTCATCGTGGGTGCGACGGCCCGAGACCTTATTTTTGAGCACTGCTACAATATCAGGGCACCCAGAACGACGTTAGATATCGACCTGGGAGTTGAAGTCGCGGACTGGGACCAGTTCACCAGGTTGACTCAAGCAATGATCGGTTCAGGGAGACTCACCGCAGGTGGAGAACCACAGAGGTTTCTTTTCGGGCCTGTCAGAATTGATATCCTTCCCTTCGGACCGGTTGCCGATGCGCAGGGAAGGATATACTGGCCGCCGGAGCATGAAGTATTAATGAGTATGCTGGGGTACCGAGAGGCATATGATTATTCGGAAACTGTAAGGCTGAGCACGGCTCCGGAGTTGGATGTGCGCGTGTCTACATTGCCCGGACTTGCCTTGATGAAGATCATCTCCTGGAATGATAACTATTCTGTTCGTAAGAAAGATGCAGAGGACCTGCTGTTCATAATGCATAACTATGGGGAAGCGGGTAATGAAGAGAGACTTTATGATCGCGAGCAAACCTTGATGGAAGAGGAGAGATTCGATATTCGTCTGGCCGGTATAAGGTTGCTCGGGCGCGATATCGCCCGCATTTGTGATCAGAACACCGCTGAGGTGATTAAATCGATCTTTCTGAAAGAGACTATGGAAGAAGGAGAGTATAGGTTGGTTCGGCATATGATCGCAGGCACTCAAGAGTTCGATAGCAAGTTCGAAGATGTGCTGCAGCTTATAGAGAAGTTGAAGCAGGGTTTTTCAGAAGGTACCGAGAGCTGAAATCGAGGGATTACTCTTAAAAAATTATAGAGGAAATCCCAGGATATTCTTTCCCGAACCCATCTGAAAGGAATCAAGCATGTCCGCCTGCTGCGCCGCTTATGTAAGCCACTTATCCATCTCTATGAACGAACGTATAAAATGTATTAAAACCAAAAAACAGAAACAGCTTGAAATTTAAGCAATGAGTCTGCAACAATATGCCCATTATTATGTTGCTGGGGGGAGCATGGCAGTTGTCGAAAAACTTATAGAGGCATCAACGTGTAGTTTTTTCTCATGTTTAGAATTTGAAGAGAGATGCAACACAGTTCAAGAACACCAGCCTGCCCTCAATCACTCCCTCAGCTCTGGGTGCATACCCAAGACAATGATGCTTTCTTCTGATTAATTGGTGCCCCATGAATGCGCCTGTAGGAAATATGGATCACAATAGATCGTCGGGACAATTGGCAGAAGGTCTTATCGACCTTGCGCCACAGCAACGGAATTTGCTGTTGATGCGCCCATTGTTTCACTTGGAGCTCACAAAAAACAAATTTTCAGACGGTAGTGGCGGGAATCTTCTGGAGAGCATCGATACCCACTATCTCAGCCTTGCAGCGCTAGCCTATATGATGGAAGGCACAGCCGTTGCTTTAGGATACACTCTCTCAGAAGTTCAGCAGTATCTGGCCCAAGTTATCGCACACATGAAGCCAGCGCTGACGACGGCACAACGTAGCCGAATCTCTGAAATTATTCTTGATTCGCTCGACAACGCGTCAAACAACTATCAAGAGCACAGCTACGATTATTTCCACGCACCCACCGGCGACACACGGACGGTGCGCTTCAGACTCACAACCTACGAGCCGGACCTCGAAGACACTTATCGTTATCGCCCCACCGCCGAGGGTTACCTGCTTCTGATGGGGATGCTGGATTTGGAGGTCGAGGATCATCAAATTCTAATCGAGCGTATGCTCCAAATGCTTATCGAGAGGGGAAGATTCGACCAGGCGTATGAGTTTGCGCGCCGCGCACGGATGCTCTCCATCGAGCACCGTCAACAGTTACGCGATTTCATTACCCAGGCCTGGCGGGCACCGGGTTCGGTGGTCTGGACGCGCGACATAGCCCCTCGCCTGAACGAAGCCCGCATTCACATTCATGCACGGCAGGAAGAGGATCGCCGGATGGAGGAATCAGTACGGGAACAACTCATCCAGATCGAAGATATCAGAACCCGCGAACAGCTCGTCCGCCTACACGGAGTACTGAAAAGCGCAAGCAACGTCCGTGCCCACCTTCAGCTGGAAGTGACGAGGGCGGGGGACAAGTTCATGGATGCACAGGCCGGCGCGTTCCGTGCCCGCAAACCGTCGGGACTACCTGACTTGGAGGCAAAACTACTTCCGGCACTCTTGGAGCGTCCGGTGAGCATACTTGCGGAAAATGCTGAGGAACTGCTCCTCAGCCTATATCCCGCCATTGTGCCAAAAACCCCTGACCTTTCAGACCTTCTATCCTTGCTGCTAGAGCAGCGCTCAGTCGAGGAAGACTTTGATGACGAGGAGGAGAAAGGGGAGGTACTGCTATTCAGGATCTATCGAGAACCTTTCTCTGCTGAGATCGTTCAGCACGTATACCAGTGGTTAAGGACGAAATTCTCGCTTGGTGCCAGTTGGAAACTTGATGAGTTATTGATTGCTGCAGAGGATGAGGGCTTTACAGCCCTGGAGAAGCAGTGCATTGCGTATACTCTTTATGGGAGTTTCCCTGATAGCGAGAGCCTTTTCCCGAACATGAAGGCGCACCCTGATGGCGTTTTTCGCGCAGACGTTGTCCAGGGCGACAACCTGCGTTTCGACCAACGGGAGGCAGTGTGACAGCGCTCGCCCGTGATGCTACCCGCCTGCTCTATAAGGCTCTCCAGCTAGGTCTCTCGCCAGCAAACGATACTGAATATCGCGAGTTGCTGGGCAAGTACCGGGCGGACGGGGCCTTTTCAGAGGCCGTTCAGGCGGCAGCCACCGGCATGGAACTGATGATTCTGGACGTGAGCGAGCGAGGACTCGTTATTGCGCCCTTGAGCAGAGAGAGCCGCTTCTCCTTGCGGCTGGCCGACCTGAGACAATACCTCAGCGGCGAGCAGAAGGTGGCGCTTGTGCTTGCGCATCTAGCCATTAGCGCGGTGTTTTTCCCCACTACTGACCGTTTGGAAGATGACGCTAAAACACCATTGCCTGCAACAGTGGCCCGTTTCCGCGATACACTGCTCAGCATGGTGAACCGTCTGGCTGAGGCACAGACTCCGAACGAGTCTGTAGAACAGCTGGTCCCCGGCTGGCAGCTGCTCAAGCGCCTTCCCCCTGTTATCCCGAAGGCTGAGCGCGCAGCGACGAACTCGGTTGAGGGATTTGTGAAACTCGCTCTCAAGCAAATGGCTGAGTACGGGCTTGTCCGCCTGGAACGGGAAAGTGAGGACGAAACACAGACAGTCTATACCGCCACTCATCGCCTCCGCGTCCATTTACGAGAACTTACGCTTTGGCGTCTTTTCGATGCGACGCGTGAGAGCGTCGAGTCCTGAGGCTATGATGCAAAGAATCTCTCGCATCTACGTCGGCCGCTTCGGCAGCAATACCGCTTGGTATGAGCATCATTTATTTGACTTGACTGATCCCGATACACAGGAAACTACTGATACGGTCTTCAATTTGGAGAATGGCGGCGGGAAAACATCTCTTCTTTCGTTCATATTCAGCATGTTCGATCCTAAACAGGAGCGCTGGTTACAGCACCTTCAGAAAAAAGAACTTCGATTCACTGACTACTTCGCTCGGGATGGACGCCCTTCGTTCCTGATAATGGAGTGGGACATGCCAGCTCGTGCAGCAGACCTGTTTGACTATAAGCTCATCATCGGCCAGTCGGTTGCCTTAAAGGAGAGTACCGAACGTGGCACTGATGTGGACCGCTGCTTTTTTGCATTCGAAGCTACAAAAGATATGGGCCTTGAGGAGATCCCCGCTCCCGGCCTCACGGATACGCCGGTGCGCTCAATGACGGAATTCACGCAATGGATGCAACAGGCGAGCAAACGTGCCGGGGACTTCCACCACACAAAAACACAGGATGATTGGGTGAAACACCTCAACTATCGGCTCTTGGATACCGAGTTGTTGCGCATGCAGGTCGATTTCAACAGCAGCGAAGGCGGCATGGAAAAAGGCTTCCTGACTTTTAACACTGAGATAGACCTGCTGCGTCGTTTCCTCTGGCTGACTCTCGACCAGGAGAGATCCGCAACGGTTCGGGATGCTGTAGCTCAGACAGCCGATAAGCTTAAATCAAAACCAAAATACGAGCGGAGGCTTGAGCAACTGATACGCCTTCAATCGGTCATGGTACCTTTTGCGGAGACTGCCACACAGTATGAGACCGCTGATGCAGTCCACAAGGAAACGCAGAGACAGGCGGCGGGTATAGCCGTAGCACTTCTTAAGCACCGTGAACAGAGGCAGCGAAGCATGCAGGAAAAGACGTCCTACGCGCTCACGCAGGACGGCATTGTCAAAACATCACAGGATATAGCCGCTCAGCATCAGAACGATATCATAGCACTGCGGGGACTACTGTATGATCGCAAAGTTGCTGCCGCGGCTGAAAAGCACGGCGCATCCAAGGAGGCTCTTGAGAAGGGAGCACACCGCTTGCGGTGCGTTGAAGGCACCGAGGCCATGGTCCATGTTGAAGCAGCCCGTGAAAGGGTGAAAGAGCTTGAGGCCTTATATGAAAGCGAACGTGAGGGGCTGAAGCCCGCCCGCCAGCAGGCCGAAATTCAAGGCTCTCTCTTTAGCTGCGCACTGCACTCTGCTGAAAAAGCAGCTCTTCAGCGAAAAGGGCAGGCCGAGGAAGCGGAGCGAATCGCAAAATCATTGATTGCCGCCCTTAAAGGGCAACAGAGTGATACCCATAAAGAAATCATTGCGTTATCTACCGAGGAAGGCCAGCTTATACAGTTTCTGGAGACTTACCAAACACAGCGGGATCGACTACGGCAGGAACTCCTTCTTCAGCCTGATGATGCCGATTCTTCATCTGCCCTGAAAAGGCTTCGGCAGCAACTCAAGGGTCTGGAAGAACAGCTCGTAAACTTTCACAAGGAACACCAAGAGTTGGACGCAAAGGAACGCACCCTTAGACAGGGAGCGTCAGAAGAAGCGCTTGCGGCAGCCCATGCGCATGCCGAACAGGAGGCACATCGGACTGTCCTTGCAGCCGGAGAGGCACTGCGTGATGCTCTCAGGCAAGATTCCTCACTGTGCACCGCAGCAGATGCCGAAGAGGTCGATCCAGATTCGCAGGTCTTGTTGGAAGCACTAGACCGTTTGCTCGCTGATACACAGCGAGAAATAGCAGACCGGAACATCAGTCTGGCACAGTTGAAGGCGGACAGAGGGTCGATCATAGAGACAGGTTTGGCTGGCCGCAGCGCTGATATTGATGCGGTTGTTCGTCAGCTTCAAGGAGCGGGAATCCGCTCGGCGAGGGCTGCCAATACGTATGTGGCTGAACTGCGTCCTTCGGTGGAAGAGGCGCGGGCACTTGTTCTCTCAGATCCAGCCCGTTTTCTAGGGGTGAACGTTGCCAAGGGGGAGTGGGCGAAAACTCGACAGCGCATAGGGAGCTTGGTATTCAAATTGTCTGCACCGGTCACCATCGCAGTGGCTTCCGTGGACGATGCCCCTGACACAGGCGACCGTATTGTACTTGCGTCACAGGATGACTCAGCCTACAACAAAGAGGCGGCCCGTACTGTTTTAGCGGCTCTTGATGCACGCATCCACGATCAGGAGGACCAGCTGGCTGCATACGAGAAGCGGCGTGACCTTGCTATAGGAGCACGGGAAAAACTTGTACGGTACCAGTCCGATTACGGAACAGCTTGCTTACGGAAGGCCGAGGCAGAGATAGAACGCCTTCAGGCCGAAGAGCAGGCAGCGCAGAACAGGGGGCACGAGCTTACTATACTGGCAAACAGTGCTCAGGAGGAAGGCAAAATAATTGCGGCCAAGACGCAGTCTTTGCCCACACAGATAGAGAGTATTAAAGGCTCGATCAGACGCATCGGGGACTTCCAGCGGGATTTAGAAACGCCATCGGCAGATAAACGGGACCGTCTTAAGGAAGTGCAAAGTTTGCTGGATTCAAAGAGAAAGCTCCTTGAGGATACAGATAGACAACGCAACGAGGCGGATGAACAAGCCAGGCACGCACTGGAAGACTGCATCAATTACGGCAAAGAGGCGCAGTCCCTTGCAGCCGAGCGGGCGCAAATCACTTATCACGACACTGAGTATCCGGCCGAAGAGCAACTACGGAAAAAACCACGGGGGATCGAAACTCTTCGAATCACGTATGCCGATGCGGAAGAGGCACTGAAAACTCAGGAGAGGCATCGTCTCGGTGTGCTTGCTGAAAAGCTTTCAACTGCGCGTAATGAGCTCACGAAGGCGACAGTCTCTTTCAATGAGGAATTTGCCGACCTTGATACCGCCGAGTTGGAACCTTTTCGGGCCCTCGACTTTGAAGGAGCTCTTCGCGACCAGCGCATTGCTGTGCAGAGGTTGTACAATGCACAACAAGAGGCTCAAACGGCATTCACCGTGGCAAACACCGAAAGAACTGAATTCTGGAAAGGGAAGCGGAAAATTACGTCTACTCAGGAAATGCACGAGAAAACGGATGAAGCCCTTGTTACCACAATCGAGGAGATCAGTGCTGACATCACACGATTTGAAGATATGGCTACCAGGGCAGCACAGGAGGCTGAAAAGGCTCGACACGTAGCCAACCAGGATGATAGGATTGCCAAAGAACTCGAAACACTCCACGCGGCATTAAAAGCGACTATTCCCTTCGACTCGGTGGTGTCTGAACATCTCAGCCTTTCTGATGATGTGTCCATTGCTGTACAAAATATCATCTCTGAGTTCCGTAGACAAGAGAATTCTCTCAATACATTACGGGAGAAGGCGCTCGAAGCTTTTCGCCATCTCACCAGGGTTGCTAGCGCGAAGGAATTTAGCGACGTGGAGCCAGAACTATCACGTGATATTATCGATAGCGACTTTGAGCCCGCCTGCTCAGACCGTGTGCGGATTGCGTCGCTTGTCGAGGATCGAATTAAGGCAACTCAAGATACGCTGGAGGGCATGAAGCCGGATTTCGAAAACTGCGTCGGCGAACTCTACAACCTGACCTATGAGGGGATTGGTCTTCTGAATCGTGCGTGCACGATGACCATGCCCTTTTCGACCCCTTATGTGGGTGGCAAGCATATCCTTAAAATGAAAGCATCGTTCGTGGGAATTTCAGTAGAGGTGCGCAAGGAGGCGATTCGCCACTATTTGAATACCTTGATCGATAGCAATGTTATTCCTGCCAAGGGAGCGGATATCGTAGCACAGTGCCTTGTCCTTGTCAGTGGTCGCAAGGAACTGGGTCTTCAAGTGCTCATAATGGAACAAAACGAGGCCTATCAGTATCAGTTCATCGCTGCCCTGAAAGACTCCAGAGGACAAGGTACCGTGATTGCCATGTTCCTTTACCTGCTTATTAGCCAATTGCGCGCCGACACCCAGGCGCGGGTAAAACGCGGAGGAGGTGGCCCTCTTATCCTCGACAATCCGTTTGCCAGTGTCCAGACCCGCTCCCTCCTCGATGCGCAACGTTTGCTGGCGAAAGAAATCGGCGTTCAACTGATATTCTTTACCGCTCTTAAGGATCCCAATATCCTGTCCGCTTTCCGTCGTTTGAACCGCCTCAGGAAAACCGGCGTAAACTCTGTAACAAACCGTTCACATGTGGAGATGGTGAGCGGCGTATTTGAGGATTTAGCCGGACAGCAGGCAGAGGAAGCATGAGTGAGCTATTTCTGCAGGCCATTCGGTCCGGCCACCGGAAGCGCATTGTTCTGACAACTCTGCGACGTCTCTGGCTGGACACGAATCCGGAGCAGTTACAGCACCCCGAGCGTGATGCGCTCCTTCTAGCTGCCCTGAAGGAATTGGAAGTGAGGGGTGAACTAATATTGCCGGCGCAGGGTAGCTTCGAGCGGCTCGGGAACCCGCCTATGCCAAAATTCGTAACCTTGGTAAACAAGTCTTACGTTCGTCCCCCTGATGATTGGTCTCGTATTTCGTGGCTTCCAGAGCTTGGATTTTGGACTGATTTGAATACAAGCGAGCTAGTTACTGCCAAAGCTATCAACGACTGGCTGCTCCGTAGACGGGGAAAATTCCTACGCGTGCCTCTGCGAGAGCGGTCATTAGAGATTTTTGGCGACGAGAAATACTTGGATCTTCGGGTCCGGGACAACGCTCTATTCTCTGGGCGCTTGCCTCTCGCGGTAATTGGTGCATTTATGGTCCCGCATCCGCTACCTTATCGTGCAGCTATCGCACCTGGTAAGCCATTACTCGTAGTGGAGAACCATCATACCTACTGGAGTCTGGCAGAATGGAACCTACAGGTCTGCCGGTATGCTGCGATTGTCTATGGAGCCGGGAAGGCCTTCTGTTCGAGCGGGCAGGCTCTTCATGAGATAATACGTGAATGTCACGGCGATGGAGCTTTGTACTTTGGAGATCTGGATCCCGCTGGTATTATGATACCCCTTCGGTTTAATGCTTCCAGTGAGTTTCCCGTTCACCCAGCAACCGACCTTTATCAGTTCGCTCTTGAGCGCGGTTATCGGCGTCCCAGTGTTATCAGAGTAGCCGAGGATGAAACAGCTGCGAAGAGATGGTTGCCACAATTGAGCGATATGCTTTGTTTGCTCTGGGCCTCGGATCACTGGATTCCCCAAGAAAGCCTCGGAACCGAACAACTCTTCAGCAACTGGAATATTGATCCCAATATGGTCGTACCGCGCCTTCTGGAAAGCCGATGACTATTGTTGCTGAATTTAATAATATAAAATAGCTGAATGGACTTCAATCAGGCAATCAGGGTCATCACTAGGTTATTAACTGCTAAAAATCCCGATGCCTTTAACAGTTCCTGGATACTCGCCCATGCTCCGGAGTGTTATCGCTATATTCATAAAAATGTCAGAACGGAACTGGGATACATCGATTGGGATAGAGTTACCTCAGCTTTACCACGGAAATTCCAGCGCAGATGGGTTCCTGCACGAATATCCATGCGTCGGAAACCCTATGAGGATTGCTCGGAGGTTACAACGATTCTCAATAAATACCAGGAGAAGTTATATGTCTTCGACGCCCTCATGAACGAAGATGACAGGAGAATACGGGATAGTATCAGCATCGCTCTGGTGCGTCTTGCTCAGCATGGTAATATCTCAGCAAGACAGGAGATCTTAGAACGCGCTCGCCATACCATTGACGACTGGATTGAACGGTATCGCTCCTTGGCTCGTTGGCAAGGATACAACGAGGAGATTCAGAAAAGGCTCGAAGCATGTATACGCTGTTACCGCTATTCGGGATCATTCATCAAATATGTCTTCCTTACCTTGGTATATGCCGGGAGGGGGCTGCGGCCACTCTACACATACTCTTTAGATGACCCGATAGCGTTCGGCTCGGAGAAACGTAGAGTTGAGAATGTCTTTAAAGATGAAAGGACGAATGAAATTCGTATCTATAAGCGTACTGATCACCGCTCATAAGTTACTCCTACTTCATCCTGCAAGCTTTTCTCTATAATCACTGTAAAAATTACTCTCGTTTTGTGCATAATAGAGTGGCTTTAACCTTTTGCATGGATAGGGGGGTATCTTATGCATCTAATTGTAGCAGAGATAAGTAACGCTTATTCTCCTCTCGAATTAAAAGCTATATACGCGTATGCATGCCTTACCTTATTTTCACCTAACAGACTATTCCCATTGGTAGGTGTAAATCGGCACGGCTAGGATGAATCGTTATGGAAAAAGGAAACGATGTGCCTCAGATAGACGCGGATGATTTTGCCCGACGTTTTTCTTTGCGGGCTGGAAATCTTATGTGGCTGCTCGGTGCCGGTGCATCAGCAGCGGCGGGAATTCCAACTGCCGGGGATATGGTTTGGGAGTTTAAGCAGCAGCTGTTCATTAGCCAACGACGCGTTTCACCCCAAGCTGTGGCTGATCTCTCGAATCCGGCAATCCGTGCTCAGCTGCAGGCCCATATCGATGCCTCTGGGAAAATGCCAGCGCCCGGATCTCCGGATGAGTATGCCGCACTTTTTGAAGCAGTCTATCCGGCTGAGACAGACCGTCGCACCTACTTAGATGCCAAGATGGTCGGAGCAAAGTTGTCGTATGGTCACGTGGCCCTCGCTACTCTGATGCGTGCACAACTGACGCGCCTGGTGTGGACGACGAACTTCGATCCTCTCGTGGCAGATGCTTGTGCTAAGGTCTATGGCGGAACGGGATCACTCACGACGGTGGCTCTCGACGCACCGGATTTAGCTGCTCAGTGCATCAGCGATGGAAGGTGGCCGATCGAGGTAAAGCTGCATGGCGACTTCCGATCTCGGCGACTCAAGAATACAGGAGATGAGTTGCGCCATCAGGACAAACGCCTGAGGCAAGTTCTGGTTGATTCCTGCAAGCGGTTCGGACTTGTAGTAGTCGGCTATAGTGGCCGCGACGACTCTACTACGGAGGCGTTAGAGGAGGTGCTGGAACACAGCGTCGCTTACCCTTCTGGATTGTTTTGGCTGCATCGTGGAGAAGAGCCACCGCTCGACCGCGTTGAACAATTGCTGACGCGTGCGAAACAGGCTGGAGTGGAGTCAGCCCTGGTTAGAATTCAAAGCTTCGATGAGGCAATGCGAGACTTGATGCGCTTGGTAAAAGGCATCGATACCACAATACTCGACGCTTTTGCTGTCGAGCGCCGTCGCTGGAGTGGTGCACCGCTACCAGGGGGAAGTCGTGGTTGGCCAGTAGTGCGCCTTAATGCCTTACCCGTCGTGCAGATTCCTACTGTCTGTCGGCGCGTCATCTGTCAAATAGGTGGCTACGCAGAGGCTCGGGAGGCTGTCGAGCAGGCCGATGTCGACGTGCTCGTTGCTCGCACTCAGGCTGGCGTGCTGGTCTTTGGAGCCGATACTGACGTGCGGGCAGCCTTTGAGAAGTACAGGATCACTGAATTCGACCTGTACACCATTGCCATCAAGCGCTTGCGCTATGATTCCGGCGAGCGAGGGCTATTACGTAGCGCGCTGACCCGTGCTATTGGACGCCATCATCGCTTAGACGTTATTCGTCGGCGAAGTACCGACTTGCTGGCACCTTCGAATCCAAAGGAAAGTACCTGGGCACCACTAAGCCGCCTAGTGGGACCGCTTAGCGGCTCAATTAAAGGTTTCGATAACCTGCATTGGCGAGAAGGCATCAGCACTCGCCTCGATTGGGCGGATGATCGGCTGTGGCTTCTGGTCGAACCGCGCACTGTCTTCGACGGAATTACTGATGAGAACAGGGCGGCGGCTGCTGATTTCGCCCGTGAACGAACGGTCAAGCGTTATAACAGGCAACTCAACGATCTGATCGACTTTTGGGCAGACCTGCTCTCCGGTGATGGAGGGGATCTGCGCGCGTTAGGGGTCGGAAGCGGAGTCGATGCGGTCTTCCGTCTTTCCAGCACCACGGGGGTATCGAGGAGGGCTGGTGTATGAGTAGCGAAATTTCCCCTCACGTTTGGCTTCCTGAACCCAAGTTGGCCTTCCATCCGGACCGCCAATCAGACCAAGACATTCACCCTCTTCGCGGGCTGTTGAGATTCGGTCCACACTCAAGTGGTCTGGTGCCTGACCCAATCAGGGTCGCCACAATAGCCCCAGCTGACGAGGGGCATCACCTTTACAGTTTCATGAGAGAACTCAAGGTGGTAGCAAAAGCAACCGAGCGTGTCGACTATCTTCCAGAGTGGCCCGGTTTTCATAGAGTTTTCGGCCTCCATATGCGTAGCGCTGGTGCAGGCTGCCATATAGAACTCGACAAAGAGCTTGAGGTCGAATTGCGTGCCTCCTCAACGCCACACATAGTACTGGCTGACCGCTTAATCCGTACGATCCAAGGACTGGAAGCTCAACGCGACAAATTTGATGTGCTGTTTATCTACATTCCCAAGCGTTGGATGCCCGCCTTCACAGGAGGCCCGGGTGAGGATTTCGATCTGCACGACCACCTGAAAGCCGCCACCGCTACACGTCGACTCCCCGTCCAGCTGGTGCGTGAGGATAAGGCTTTGGCTTACCCACACCGCGCCAGCGTTATGTGGCGTATTGGGCTGGCGCTCTATACAAAAGCCGGTGGTGTGCCCTGGAAGCTGGCTGATGTCGATCCTGAAACAGCCTACATAGGTATCTCTTACGCTGTACGCCCACCTGATTCGGAGCGACCGCGCTTTGTGACCTGCTGCAGTCAGGTCTTTGATGCTGAGGGATCGGGTCTGGAGTTCATCGCTTATGACACTCATGAGGTAGAAGTACAGCGAGAAAATCCCTTCCTCTCACGAACAGAGATGTTCCGTGTCATGACACGCTCTATGGACCTTTACCGTCGACGGCACGCGGGCCGCTCTCCCCGGCGTGTGATGGTGCACAAAACCACCGAATTCAAAAAAGACGAGATTGACGGTTGCATGGAGGCTCTTCACCTCTGCGAGGCCGTCGACTTGGTGCAAATTGTCGAAGACGTTGGATGGCGCGGCGTCCGGGTCGACCTTGACACTGGCACAGAGAGAGGCAAACCTGCTCCTTTTCCCGTCTCACGAGGTACTCTTGTTGGCTTAGGTCCGCGTGAAGCATTACTGTGGACACACGGTGATGTGCGCGGCATCAGTGATCGCAGGGCATATTTTCAGGGGGCTCGAAGTACTCCGCGGCCAGTGCGCTTGGTGCGACACGCTGGCCATGGCCCATGGGATGAAACAGCACGCGCGATCCTTGCGCTTTCGAAGATGGACTGGAACAACGATGCCTTGTATGACCCACTACCTGTAACAATCGGGTACGCGAAGGTGCTTGCACGAGTTGTTAAGCGTATGCGCGGCTTGGGTAGCGCGCCTTACCAATTCCGCTTTTTCATGTAGACAGGGAAGATGTTCGATAAAAGACTTAAAAGAGGCGGAACTCCACTGTATCTATTTTGTATCTTTTTTGCGGTAGTTAAGGGTATTTACCGGTAAGTATCTATGACGCCAAACGGTACTATTTTACTTAATAATCAATGGTATTAATTGAAAATAGAGGAAAAGCCTAAACCTTCAAAATGGGATTTTGAGTCCGCCGCGTCTGCCATTCCGCCACACCGGCAGCGGTTACGGTCCCGGAGACGGCTCGATATGGACGACCACATCGACTACTTCGGGGATCCGTTCCTTGATGCGCTGCTCGACGGCGTCGGCGATCTTGTGGCTGTCTTCGACCGAGAGAAAGGGATTCACCAGGATGTGGAGGTCGATGAAGATGTTGTTTTTCGTTCCGCGCGTCCTGATACCGTGGCACTCCACCACTCCCTGCGTGGCGCAGGCGACCTCCTTGATAATCGCGATATCCACCTGTGTCCTGTCGACCAGCATCTCGGTCGACTCCCTGATCACCCGTGTTCCTGCCCGCGCGATGAAGAAGGCGACGATAACCCCCGCGATAGGGTCGGCCTGGGGGAACCCGAGGGCGATGAAGGCGAGGCCCGCGATCACACCGAGGGTGACGTAGATGTCGCTCATGGTGTGCTGGGAGTCGGCGATGAGGAACTCGCTGTTGAGCCGCTCTCCGACCCGTCTCTCATACGTCGTGACGAAGATGTTTACCACGAGGGTGGAGAGCATGAGGATGAAGCTCGCCGTTGTTACCGATACCCCGGAAGTATTCCCTAACGCATGATAGGCATCCTTCAGGATCTCGAAGACGGTGATGAACATGAGCACGCCGACGAAGATGGCGAACACCGTCTCGTATTTGCGGTGTCCGTAGGGATGCGCCTCATCGGGAGGATGGGAGGAGATGTAGATGCCGATCAGTCCGGCGATGTTGGCGACGCCGTCGAAGAGGGAGTGAAAGCCGTCGGAGGTGATCGCCACCGAGCGCGAGAAGTAGCCGTAGGCTATCTTCGTCCCGGAGACGAGCGCGTTGAGGACGAGCGTCACCACGAGTACGCGCCGTATCTCAGCGGTCCGGTCCAAGAATACCTTCCCAATGCGCCTTGAAGGCGCTGAAGCGGTTCATCGCGATCGCCTCGCGCATCTTCCTGAAGAAGTCGAGGTAGAAGGCGAGATTGTGCATCGTGTTGAGCCTCATCGAGAGGATCTCCTTCGCGAGGAAGAGATGCCGCAGGTATGCCCGGGAATAGTTCCTGCAGGTGCAGCAGCCGCAGTTCGGATCGAGGGGGCCGGCATCGTCCTTGTATTCCGCTCTCTTGATGCTGATCCTGCCGACGCTGGTGAAGAGCGTTCCGTTGCGCGCATTCCGGGTCGGCATGACGCAGTCGAACATATCGGCTCCCTGCTCCACCGCCACGAGCATATCGACCAGGTCGCCGATGCCCATGAGGTACTTCGGCTTGTCCGGCGGCATGAGCGGCACGAGGCTGGCGATGATGTCGTACATCTCCTCCTTGGGCTCGCCGACGCTCAGCCCTCCTGCGGCATAGCCGTCGAAGCCGATGGCAACGAGCTCTTCGAGGCTCCTCTTCCGCAGGTCCTTGTACATGCCGCCCTGGATGATGCCAAATAAAGAGGGAAACGGGGAAGGGGAGATACGGTGCACCGGAGAGCCCTCAGGAGTCTTGTAGTTTTTCATCTCCGTTTCCCCGCTTCTCCGCTTCTCCCTATCCAGATAATCTTTGCACCGCTGCGCCCAGCGTGTCGTCAACTCAAGGGACTTGACCGCGTAATCGTGCTCAGCGGGGTAGGGGGGGCATTCGTCAAAGGCCATGGCGATATCCGAGCCCAACGCGACCTGTACCTCCATCGCCTTTTCCGGCCCGAGGAACTGGAGCGAGCCGTCGATATGCGATCTGAACTCCACGCCGTCCTCCCGTATCTTCCTCAAGGACGAGAGGCTGAAGACCTGGAACCCGCCGCTGTCGGTGAGAATGGGCCTGTCCCAGTGGATGAACGAGTGGAGTCCGCCGAGCCGGCGGACGATATCGTGCCCCGGCCTCAGGTAGAGGTGATAGGTATTGCAGAGGATGATCTCGGCGCCGATCTCCTTGAGCTCTTCGGTCGACATGGCCTTCACCGTTCCCTGGGTGCCCACCGGCATGAATGCGGGGGTATGGATGGCGCCGCGACCGGTTTCGAGGATTCCGGTGCGTGCGCTTCCGTCGGCGTGGGTTGCGAGAAACCTCATCGAATGGCGCGCTCTCTCCTGACTGTTATCTTAATTATAACCGCAATGCCTCGTTCATGCAGGATGCACTGCAGCTGTCACGTGCCCGCCCCTGATCACGCGAGGCGTGCAGTTAAAGGGCGGGCAGATGGATCGTGAACTGCGTGCCTCTGCCGACCGTGCTTTCGACGGCAATGTGGCCGTTGTGCGACTTCACGATGGCATGCACCGTCGCGAGTCCGAGCCCGGTCCCCTTATCAACGGGCTTGGTGGTAAAGAAGGGCTCGAAGATATGGCTCAGCACCTCTTTGTCGATGCCCGTACCGGTATCGGCGATCATAATGGTAACATATCTTCCCGGCGGGAGGTAGGGATAGCGGGGGTCCTTGTCCGCGATGAGGAGCTCGAAGGTCGTGACGGCCAGCCTCCCCCCTTCGGGCATGGCGTCCCTGCCGTTGATGCAGATATTCAGAACAGCCTGTTCGATCTGGGACGCATCTCCCCGGACCGGCGAGAGATGCTCCGCGAGCCCGGTGACAATCTCGATGTTCTTGGGAAAGGTGTTGCTGAGGAGCTGTTCGAGGTCGGCGATGATTGTATTGACCGCTACGGGCCCCGCGGCGTCTTCTCCCAGCGCCTTTCCCTTCGCCAGCTTGCTCAATTCGCGCGCGAGATTGCTCGCCCGTTCGGAGGCGCGTTCTATCGACTCCATATGCCGGAGCAGCGCCTCGAGCGCTTCCCCTCCGATCGCCTCGTCCCTTTCCCGCGCCTCCCGCAGCTGCATGCTCACGAAGGAGGCGTAGCCGAGGACGCCGACGAGCATGTTGTTGAAGTTGTGCGCCACGCCGCTGACCAGGACATTGATGCTCTTCAGCCGCTGCTCCTGCAGGATCTGCTCCATGAGCCGCTCCTCTTCCCGCTCTTTTTCGAGGATCTCGAATTCCGCAGCGACTATCTGGCCGATGGTCTTGAGCACATTGATATCCGACTCGGAGAACTCCCGCCGCGGCCCCGAAGCATTGACGACGCCGATGACCTCGTCTTTCCGGTCGAACACGGGGAACCCTATATAGGACTCCGCCTGTGACGCCCTCAGGCCCGCTGCATCGGGGAACATCCTGAAGGCGTCCCGCTCTACGATCACCAGCTGCCTCTTTGCGCAGACCCCTTCACAGGGGGTTCCCTTGAGGGAGATCGTCATGTCCCTCCTGAGCGCGCCGTCGAGATACTGCGCCACGATATGGGCGTCCGCGCCGTTGTTGTTCACGGTGGCGATGAGGGAGCTCATGCCGAACATCTTGCCTATGGTGGTTGCGATCTCGCCGAAAAACTCGTCCCCTCTCCTGGTGACCGCGATCTGATAGATATGGTTGATCCAGCGCGTCTTTTCTTCCAGCGCTGCCACGATCCCTCCGATCCTGCTGCTGATGAAGGCGAGCTCCCTGATCGGTCCCTTGTAGACAGGGAGCTCCCCGCGCTCGAGGGGCGCGATGATGTCGTTAACCGGGCGCGCAATGGTCCTGTTCAGGTAGGAGAGGAGCAGTATCGTGGCCAGGAACAGCACGCCCCCGGTAACCCCGTGGGCGATCTTGACGTCCCGGAGCAGCGCGGCATGCGCGGCAGCGTCCTTGATGAGGAGAATATCCCACTGCCAGGGCTCGAACGGTATCTTGTAAAGATAATATTGCCTTCCCTCATGCCGGATCAGCGAAAAGGTGTTCTCTTGTATCGTTTTCCGCGCCGCATCGGATAACGAGGGGTACGTCTCGCAATCGCAGATGAGCTCTCTCCCTCCCTCGAGAACGATCCCCTTGAGATTGTTCTGAAGCATGAAGCCGCCGATCGTCTCTGCAACCATCGCCTTTTTGGCCTTTACCGCACGGAGGTCGGCTGTCATGCCCTCCTCGATGAGCTCATGGAGGCCCTTATCGCAGATGCTGTAGATGGCACGCGACAGCTCCAGGAGGGACTCTTTTATCTGGCGGTCGGCAAAATCGGAAACGGAGCGGAGGATGACGACGTAGAGGCCGAATCCCATCACGCCAACGACGGCGGTCACCGGGACTATGATCCTGAAGGCGAGGCTATTGACGATCCTATGGCGGTATGCAGTCATTTGAAGGGATGCTGGGCATCAGGTACAAAGAATGCTATAATTAGGAAAACGAACAAAGCTGCCATGACAGCGGTTCCGGTCATGGCCCCTAGTATACCAGATTTTTCTTAACAATCAGTTCACAGGCATTTCACAGTAAAAGGACAACAAAATCAGCTAATTTAGAAACTTCCAATTTTTTCCTTGACTCGTACAAGATATTGTGGTTTAATTCCAGTCGTTATACAAAATAGCGGCCTGTTCAAGAACGCTGCATCAGTTATTGAGGGGTTAAAATCTTATCAGGGGGACTCTATGGAAGAGACGTCAAAGAATGTTTTACACCTTACCGCGAATGCAAAGACGGTACTCGAGAAGCGCTACTTGAAGAGAAATGAAGACGGGGCCGTTACAGAGACCCCTGAGGAGCTGTTCCGCAGGGTCTCCCGTTGCATCGCTTCCGCCGACGCCCTCTACGGCAAGAGCGAGCAGGAGGTGCGGCGTACCGAAGAAGAGTTCCACGAGCTCATCACCTCGCTCGTCTTCCTCCCCAACAGCCCGACGATAATGAACGCCGGCAGGAGGCTGGGCCAGCTCTCGGCCTGCTTCGTCCTGCCCGTAGAGGACTCCATGGAGTCGATCTTCGATGCCGTCAAGTACGCCGCCATCATTCATAAGTCGGGCGGCGGCACCGGATTCAGCTTCTCCCGGCTGCGGCCCAGGGGCGACGTGGTCGGCTCCACCAAAGGCATCTCCTCGGGCCCCATCTCCTTCATGACCGCCTTCGACACCGCCACCGAGGCGGTGAAGCAGGGCGGCACCAGGCGGGGCGCCAACATGGGCATCCTGCGGGTCGATCACCCTGATATCCTCAACTTCATCACCTGCAAGGACCACAACCACCGCCTCAACAACTTCAACATTTCGGTCGGCCTCACCGAGGACTTCATGAAGGCGGTCGAGGAAGACAAGGAGTACGACCTCATCAACCCGAGGACGAAGAAGGTGGCGAACAGGCTCAGGGCGCGGACCGTCTTCGACACCATCGTCAAACAGGCGTGGAAGAACGGCGAGCCGGGTATCGTCTTCCTCGATCGGATCAATGCATCGAACCCGACACCGAAGCTGGGAGACATCGAGTCGACCAATCCCTGCGGCGAGCAGCCGCTCATGCCGTACGAGTCATGCAACCTCGGCTCTATCAATCTCGCCAGGATGGCGCGCACCGGCGCCGACGGGAGCTGCGAGATCGACTGGGAGCGGCTCAGGGCGACCACCTGGAAAGCGGTGCACTTCCTGGATAACGTCATCGACGTCAATAAATATCCGCTGCAGATGATCGACGAGATGACCAAGGCCAACCGGAAGATCGGCCTCGGGGTCATGGGATGGGCGGACATGCTCCTCCAGATGAAGATACCCTATAACTCCGACCGGGCGATCAAGCTCGCCGAAGAGGTCATGGGATTCATCCAGACCGAGGGGCGGCTCGCTTCAGGCGCCCTTGCCGAGGAGCGCGGCGTCTTCCCGAACTTCGAGCTCAGCATCTACAAAGACGAGATGCAGGTGCGGAATGCGACGGTGACGACCATCGCGCCCACGGGCAGCCTCTCGATCATCGCCGGGTGCTCGTCGGGCATCGAGCCCCTCTTTGCCGTGTCGTTCGTGCGGAACGTCATGGAGGGGACGAAGCTCATCGAGGTCAACCCCCATTTCGAGAGGGTGGCGAAAGAGCGCGGGCTCTGGAACAGGGAGCTCATGGAGCGCATCGCCGAGACCGGCTCGGTCAAGGACATAAAGGAGATACCCGAGGAGGTGCGGGAGGTCTTCGTCACGGCGCACGACATCACGCCGATCGACCATATCAGGATGCAGGCGGCGTTCCAGAAGTACATCGATAACGCGGTGTCGAAGACCGTGAACTTCTGCCGCACCGCGACCACCAAGGATGTGGAGGACGTCTACATGCTCGCCTACAAGAAGGCCTGCAAAGGGGTGACGGTCTACCGCGACGGGTCGCGCGAGGACCAGGTGCTCTCGACGAAGACCGGGAAGGAGGCCTCCGGGCAGGAGGCGGCTCCGGCAAAGATCAGCCCGAAGAAGCGGCCGGCGGTGATCAAGGGAGAGACGAGGCTGATGAAGACCGGGTGCGGCCATCTCTATGTCACGATCAACGAGGACGAGAACGGCAGGCCCTTCGAGGTCTTCACCAATATCGGCAAGGCCGGCGGCTGCGCATCGAGCCAGGCAGAGGCGATCGGCAGGCTCATCTCGCTCGCCCTCAGGTCCAACATCGAGCCCGAAGAGATCATCCAGCAGCTCAAGGGGATCTCGTGCCACCAGCCCTCATGGACCGAGGGCGGCAAAGTGCTCTCCTGCTCCGATGCGATCGCCAAATCGCTCGAGAAGTACAGGCATGCGGGCCACGGCAACGGCAACGGCAAGAAGAGCGACGAGGTGCTGCACCAGATCGGCGCCTGTCCCGAGTGCGGCGGCGCGGTCGAGCACGAGGGCGGCTGCGCCATCTGCCACAACTGCGGGTTCACGAAGTGCGGATAGGCTGTTGACGGTAATTCACCACCCGGGTGCATGAACAGAGCCCCGAAGAGTCGAGCGACTTTTCGGGGCTCACGTATGACATGGTAGAATAGAAGAGTATGAGCGGAGATAACGGAAATAAACCTTTTATCCGGCCTGCGTGGGATGACTATTTCATCGAAATCGCAAAGGTCGTCTCATCGCGCTCCACCTGTCTCAGGCGGCGCTACGGCGCGGTCATCGTCAAGGACAATGTCATCGTCAGCACCGGCTACAACGGCGCGCCGCGGGGCTCGGTGAACTGCGTCGACCTCGGCAGGTGCAAACGGCGGGAGCTCAACATCCCCGCGGGAGAGCGCTACGAGCTCTGCGAGGCCGTGCACGCGGAGCAGAACGCCATCATCAACGGCTCGCCCGAGCGCATGAAGGACGCCGTGATCTACATAGCGGGCTTCGAGGAGGACGGTTCCTTTGCCGACGGCACGCCCTGCCTCCTCTGCCGCCGCATGATCCAGAACTCGATGATCCGGCAGATCGTCTATCTCAAAAAAGACGGGACTATCGAAAAGATCGACAACGTGCTCTCCTGGCTCCACCAGGGAGTACCGCATGCAGACGCAGGGGAAGGCTCCTCGAACAAGGAGTAACGGGCTCCCTGCCCGCCTTTCTGTTGAGCACCGTGAAGCCGAAGTGGAGAGAGTAGTCGGCGCTCCTCGAAAAATCTCCGAGCACAAAACCACCCCGCATTTCCAGTTGACAGCATTTTGTTTTGTCTCTATAGTTAGATGATAGTCTGCAAAATTCATTATGGGATTTTTCCCAGGGCAGCGACAACGGTCCGGAGTGTGGTGATGAATACAGAGAGAAAAGAACGGTTGACGGCCCTTCTGCTGAACAAGAAAGCGGAACTGCTCAACATCTCGAAGCGAGACATGGGCAGCCTCATCAATGCCGAAGCGCGGAAGGCCTACGGCGCGGGGAGCGACGACGGCGACGTGGCTGCCTCGCTGCAGGTGGAGGATGTGAGCATCGGCGCGCTGAATGTGCGGAGGGACATGATACGGCAGATCGACAACGCCCTGCTGCGTCTGCGGGAGGACGAGTACGGCATCTGCAGCGACTGCGGCGAGGAGATCGAAGAGCGGCGCTTGAATGCGCTGCCGTTCGCCCTGCTCTGCCGGGATTGCCAGGAGATCAAGGAAGAGCTTGCAAAAATAGGAGAACGCCCGTCATAGAGGAGCGCTGCGCTGTTTTGCTTCGCGCGCTGAGCATAAAAAAGAGACGGTGGGCCACGGGCCACCGTCTCTCCGGTCACAACCGCCAGCAGAGCAGCTTGCTGCAGTCTTTTCAGCCGGCTGATCTCGGCATTCCTCCGGCCGGTGATCGCTTTCCGGGGGCCGTATTTATACTGGGCATCGGGAAAAAGCAGCGACAAATAGTTTACAATAGCCCTCATGAAGGCAAAGAAGAACCTCATCGTCCCCTATTCCGCCATCCCCGCCCTCGTCCGCACTGATATCAACGATAGAGATGAAAAACAGGCATGGGAGCTTTTTGTCTCCCGGCCGGATAAATTCTACAGCTTTACCGGCTGCACGAGTTTCGCCGTGATGAAGAGGTTGAAGATCGTGAAGTGCCTTTCGCTCGACCGCCATTTCAAGCAGGAAGGCTTCGAAGAGGCAGTATGACCGAGCTGCTCCTCATAGGGTCGGGAATCCTCATCGGCGCGTTTTTCTCGTGGCTCATTGCCGGTTTCCGCCACCGTGGCGAGATCGCCCGCCACACCGCCGCGCTCCAGGCGGACTATGCTGACCGCATCGCCGGCCTCGAGGGCAGGGCAAAAGGTTCCGAGGCGGTCGTCGGCGAGCTGCGACAGCAGCTGCAGCAGAAAGATGACGATCTGCTCCAGCTGCGGAAAGAGCTCCAGGGGGAGCGCCACCAGCGCATTGAGACCGTGACGCGATTGGAGGAGTCGCAGAAGCGGCTCGAAGACTCGTACCGCAGCCTAGAGCAGCAGAAAGAGCTGATCGAGGTGATGAAGAAGGAGATCGCCGACACTTTCAGCGTGCTCTCGTCGGCAGCGCTCAAGAGCAGCAGCGAGGATTTCCTGAGGCTCGCCTCGGAGAACCTCGGCAAGATCGTTGCCGAGACCAAGGGCAAGCTCGGGGAGCACCAGGCCGCCCTGGACGGCACGGTCAAGCCCCTCCAGGAGATGCTCAAGCGCTACGAGCAGCAGCTGCGCGAGATCGAGGAGGGCAGGCACCGGAGCTTCGGGAGCCTGACGGAGCAGCTGAAGTCGCTCTCGACCATGCACGAACAGCTCCAGCGGGAGACGAGCAACCTGGTCACGGCCCTGAGCAAGCCGAAGGTGAGCGGCTCCTGGGGAGAGCTCGGCCTGCGGAGAGTGGTGGAGCTTGCAGGCATGACCGCCTATTGCGATTTCTACGAGCAGGAGTCGGTAGCCACCGAAGGGGGCCGCATCAGGCCCGATATGATCGTGAGACTGCCGAACGGCAGGGAGATCGTCATCGATGCAAAGGCCCCGGTCGAGGCCTATATGGCGGTGGTGGCCGCTGCCTCGGACGAGGAGCGGAAAAAAGCGATTGTGCACTACATCGCCAGCGTGCGCAGCCACCTGAACGTCCTGAGCTCAAAGGCCTACTGGGACCAGTTCGCCCAGTCACCGGAGATCGTCGTCATGTACCTGCCGGGCGAGTCGTTCTTCAGCGCGGCCATCGAGCACGACCATACGCTGATCGAAGACGGCAGCGCCAAGCGGGTCATCCTCGCCACGCCGACCACCTGCATCGCGCTGCTCAAGGCGATCGCCTACGGCTGGCAGCAGGAGCAGATGACCAAGAGCGCCCAGGAGATCAGCAAGCTCGGCAAGGACCTCTATGAGCGGTTCTCGATCGTGCTCGAGCACTATACAAAGAGCGGGCAGGCGCTCCGCAAGGCGGTCGAGTCGTACAACGACGGGGTGCGCTCGGTCGAGACGCGGCTCATCCCCTCGCTGCGGAAGTTCAAGGAGCTCGGCGTCTCGAGCGCCAGGGACGCTGCTCCTCCTCCGGAGATAGACCAATCCCCCAAGCGCGCACAGCACCTGGCCCTTGAATTTACCGAGGAAGATACGTAGGATAGAGGGCATGGCGCCGTACAAAGACAACACGGTACGAATCGAAGACCTCAAGGGATCGGAGTCATTCAGGATATTCAGGATTCAGGGCGAGCTGGTCGACGGCTTCGAGGCGCTCTACAATCTGGGGCCTGCGGTGAGCATCTTCGGCAGCGCCCGGCTCGGCGAGGATACCTACTATTATCAGAAGGCTGTCGAGGTGGCGCAGATGCTCTCGAAAGCGGGCTTCTCGATCATCACCGGCGGCGGCCCCGGTATCATGGAGGCGGCGAACAGGGGGGCCAAGCTGGGGAAGGGCACCTCGGTGGGCCTGAATATCGTCCTGCCCCATGAGCAGAAGCCGAACCCCTACCAGGACATCAACATCTCGTTCAAGTACTTTTTCGTGCGGAAGCTGATGTTCGTAAAATACGCCATGGCCTTTATCATCTTTCCCGGCGGCTTCGGGACCATGGACGAGATGTTCGAGGCATTGACCCTCGTCCAGACCGGCAAGATCGACGCCTTCCCGGTCATCCTCTTCGGCAGGGAGTACTGGCAGGGCCTCATCGACTGGATGAAGACTTCCCTGGTAAAAGAAGGGACCATAGGCCGCGAGGACTTCGCCTTCTTCCAGGTTGTCGATGAGCCGAGAGAGGTGTGCGAGCTCTTGAAGGAGCACTACCGCGTCTTCGGCGGGCCGGTGCCGATCGGCGAGTGCAACGAGAATAACAAAAGACCGTGACGCGTAATGCGTGATGCGTAACGCGGTCAAAGCCATAAGGCCTTTTAATCATCTACAGAGTACGCTTTACGGATCACGCATTACGGCTTTTAAAGTGAATTCGTTACTTTCCTGACCTCTTCCAGCTTGTCCAGCGCCTTCTTCGCATCGATCGCATCCGCCGCTATTTCTATGCCGGCAGTGAAATTGTCGGTGCGGCCGCCTGCAATCAGGGCGGCGGCGGCATTGAGCAGCACGATATCGCGCCGCGGGCCGTCCTCGCCGTTGAGGATCGAGAGGGTTATCCGGGCATTCTCTTCCTTGTTCCCTCCGGCGAGCGCTTCCGTAGCGGCCCGCGCGAAGCCGTAATCTTCCGGGGTGATATAGGAGGTCTCGACCTCCCTGTTGCGGTAGCGGGAGATCCTCGTGCCGTCGCAGACCGTGATCTCGTCGAGACCGTCCTCTCCATGCACTACCATGGCGTCTTCGGCGCCAAGGTTTCCGAGGACCGAGGCGAGCAGGTCGGTGAGACGGCTCGCAAAGACGCCGAGCACCTGGCGCTTCGCATTCGCCGGATTGGTCAGCGGGCCCAGGATATTGAAGATGGTCCTCACCCCCATCTCGCGGCGGGGGCCGATGGCGTACTTCATGGCCGGGTGAAAGAGCGGGGCGAAGAGAAAGCCGAAATTCGTCTCGAAGAGACACGTCTCGACCTTTTCGGGGACGAGGTCGATCTTCACGCCGAGGGCTTCGAGCACATCGGTGCTCCCGGACTGGCTCGACACCGAGCGGTTGCCGTGCTTTGCCACAGGCACTCCCGAGGCGGCGACGACGAGGGCAACGACGGTCGAAATATTGAAGGTGTTCGACATATCGCCGCCGGTGCCGCAGGTGTCGATGACTCCTTCAGGCGCCTTGATCCTCGTCGCCTTCTCCCTCATGATGCGCGCGGCGCCCGTAATCTCGTCCACGGTCTCGCCCTTTATTCTGAGCGCAGTCAGAAAGGCGCCGATCTGGGCATCGGTGGCGCGGCCCTCCATGATCTCGGTCATGCACTCCGCCATCTCCTCCTCGGAGAGGCTTATGTTCTGGATGAGCAGGTTGATACCCTCTTTGATCATGACGCGGCCCCGAGGCCGAGAAAGTTCTTCAAGAGATCTCTGCCGGCCGTGGTGAGAATGGATTCGGGATGGAACTGTACTCCTTCCACGATATGCGTTTTATGGCGGACGCCCATGATGACGCCGTCTTCGGTCCATGCCGTGATCTCGAGGCAGTCGGGCAGGGACTCTCTCCTGATGACCAGGGAGTGGTAGCGCGTCGCGTCGAAGGGGTTGGGCAGTCCCGTGAATATCGTCCTGTTGTCGTGGTGGACGCGGGATATCTTGCCGTGCATGAGATACGGCGCCCGTATGATCTCGCCGCCGAAGGCCGCGCCGATCGACTGGTGGCCCAGGCAGACGCCCAGGAGCGGGACTCTGCCGGCGAAATGCGTGATTACCTCGATCGAGACGCCCGCCTCCTTCGGCGTGCACGGCCCCGGAGAGACGACGATCCGCTCCGGCCCGAGCCGCTCGATCTCTGCGATAGTGATCTTGTCGTTCCTGAAGACGCGGACCTCCTCGCCCAGTTCCCCCAAATACTGAACGATATTATAGGTAAAGGAGTCGTAGTTATCGATCATCAGAAGCATCTGCGCTACTCCCTGCGGGGCCGCTCGAAGAAATCGACCGCCTTCATCATGGCTGACGCCTTGTTCACGGTCTCGGTATACTCGCTTTCGGGAACGGAATCGGCGACGATCCCGGCGCCGGCCTGTACATATATTCTACCATTCTTGACGACGAGCGTTCTAATCGTGATGCAGATATCCATGTTGCCGGAATAGCTGAAATAGCCTACCGACCCGGCGTAGGGTCCGCGCCTGGTCGGCTCGAGCTCCTCGATGATCTCCATAGCCTTCACCTTCGGCGCGCCGGTGACGGTGCCGGCGGGAAAGCAGGCCCTGAAGACATCGAAGGCGTCGAGGCCCCTCTTCACCGTTCCTTCCACATTCGAGACGAGGTGCATCACATGGCTGTACCGCTCGACTTTCATGAGCTCCGTCACTGTCACCGAGCCGATCTCGGCCACCCTGCCGACATCGTTCCTGCCCAGGTCGACGAGCATGATGTGCTCGGCGACCTCTTTGGGGTCCTGCTTCAGGTCCTCCTCGAGCGCGAGGTCCTCTTCTTCGGTGGCGCCCCGCTTCCGCGTGCCGGCGATCGGCCTGAGCGTGATCGTCTCCTCCTCGAGCCTCACCAGGATCTCGGGAGAGGAGCCGACGAGCTGCGCATCCCCGATATCGAGATAATACATATACGGCGAGGGATTGATGACCCGCAGGGCGCGGTAGAGCTCGAAGGGGCCGGCGGTCGCCTCGGTCTCGAAGCGCTGCGAGAGGACGACCTGCACCACGTCGCCGGCAAGGACATGCTCCTTCGACTGCGCAACGGCCTCGAGGAAGTCCTCTTTCCGAAAGTTCGAGACGAACTTTTTGGCGGGGGTCGGGCGTGCCGCTCCCGGGGATGGATGCCCCGAAGGAATCCTCAGCGCCGCGCCCGGGCTGACCTGCCCGCCGGTCAGGTCCCCGATGATCCGGTCGATCTTCTTTCCCGCCTCGTCATACGCCCCTTTCCGGTCGTCGCCGTTCACATGAACGTTGCAGACGATCTTTATGGTCTGTTTGAGGTTGTCGAAGATGAGGAGGGTATCGGTGAGCATCAGGAAGATATCGGGCATGTCGAGGGCGGGCTTCCGGAGGTCGGGAACGCGCTCGAAGAATTTCACCACATCATACCCGATGTAGCCGACGAAGCCGCCTGAAAAGCGCGGCAGGCCCGGCACCTCGACCGGCGTAAACTGCCCGAGGGTCTCTTTTATAATGATGAGCGGATCCTCTGCCTCGACCGTCGAGCGGCTACCGTTGCTGCTGATCTCGCCTCGCCGCCCGTGAAAGACGACGGTCATCGCCGGATCGATACCGAGAAAGGAGTAGCGGGCCCACTTCTCGCCCCCGGTTACGCTCTCCAGGAGAAAGGCGGGCTTTTTGTCGAGCTTCAGAAAGGCGCTTACCGGCGTCTCGCTGTCGCCGAGGATCTCCTTATACACGGGAATAAGATTACCCTGCCGTGCCAGGGCGATGAAGGTGTCGAAATCGGGAAACAACATGGCCGCAACTCCCTCTCTTGCTGCAAAAACTACAGCGATTTTACACGCATAAGGCTCGAAATAGAGCGAAAATTCAATAACTAGTAGCATACCATACTTTACTTTTTCAGAGAAAGCTTTCAGCCGTCAGCAATCGATGACAAGCTGTCAGTCCTCAGCCGTCAGCTATCAGCTAAAACGACAGGCATTGAGACCCGGGCCCTCAGAGCTGATTGCTGACGGCTGAGGACTGACAGCTGATTGCTGATGGCTGATTGGATCGAAACCGCGGGATATGTGCTACAATTTACCAGTATGCAGCTTTCAGGTGATGGCGTAATGAGCTGGTATGCGATTTATACGAAGCCGAAGCAGGAAGACCGCGTGGCCGAAAATCTCTCCCGGGCTCTGCACGGGGTCTTCAACCCGAAGCTGAAGAGAAAAAAGCTGATCCGCGGCAGGTATGAGCAGGTGATACGGCCCTTCTTCCCCTGCTATGTGTTCGCGCAGTTCGATCCTGCAAGCCAGTACCACATGATCAAGTACACCCGCGGCGTGCGGGGCATCGTCGGAAGCCCGGGCTCTCCCTGGCCGGTGAGCGAAGAGATCATCGGCATCATCAGGGCAAAAATGGATGACGAGGGGCTCATCGTCATCAAACCGGATATACGGGTGGGGGACCCGGTGGAGATTACCGAGGGGCCTCTGCAGGGGTTCGCGGGGATCTTCGAGAAGGAGATGAAAGACCGGGACCGCGTCGTGGTGCTGCTGAACACGATCGAGTACCAGGCCACGGTCGAGATCGAGCGGGAGTTTCTCAGGAAGCGGCCCGCCTGAGCGATCATGGTGAATAGTACCCAAGGCAAGAGATATGATACGAACCACCATAAGGGCGGTCAATAGAGTGGATGGGAGTAAATCATCTATGCTATCCTACTATGCTGTTCTGCTTCTTTATCCTCAGTGCGGTCATAGTGGGGGAGATAGCTACAGAAGTAATTTTTTGCGTGCCCGTAATCGGACATGAAGGGCGGTAGCCTGTCCTTTTTCCTCTAACAACCCGACGCACTAACCCCGAGAGCAGGAACTAATGGGAAAAATCATCGTTACCGGAGCTGCAGGATTCATCGGCTGGAGGACCTCGGCCCAGTTGCTGGCGGCAGGACGGCAGGTCATCGGCATCGACAACATGAATGATTATTATGATGTCTCGCTCAAGACGCATCGTCTCGATGAGCTCAAACGGCAGGCGGGGTTCTCCTTTCACCAAACGGACATCGAGGACCTCAATGCTCTTGATACGATCTTCGGCAAGAGCGGGATCGATGCCGTGATCAACCTCGCCGCGCGCGCGGGAGTGCGGTACAGCCTCGAAAACCCCCATGTCTACATGAGCACCAACGCGCAGGGCACCCTGAACCTTCTCGAGATGATGCGGAAGCACGGGGTGAAGAAGATGGTGCTCGCTTCGACCTCTTCCCTCTACGCAGGGCAGAAGATGCCCTTCAGCGAGGACCTGCCGGTCAATACCCCCATCTCGCCCTATGCCGCATCGAAAAAGGCGGCGGAGGCGATGGCCTATGCCTACCACTACCTCTTCGGCCTCGACATATCGGTGGTGAGGTATTTCACCGTCTACGGCCCGGCGGGCAGGCCCGACATGAGCATCTTCCGGTTCATCAAGTGGATCGATGAGGGGACCCCTCTCGAGCTCTTCGGCGACGGCTCGCAGAGCAGGGATTTTACCTATATCGACGATGTCGCGAGCGGAACCGTACTCGCCCTGAAAGAGGTGGGATACGAGATCATCAATATCGGGGGGGGAAAGGACCCGCGCTCGCTGAACTACGTTATCGGCAAGATCGAAGAGCATCTCGGGAAGAAGGCGGCCTTCGACTATAAACCGTTCCATAAGGCGGACATGACCGAAACCAGCGCAGATGTCGGGAAGGCGGCCCGGCTTCTGGACTGGAAGGCGGAGGTGGGCCTCGACGAGGGGATCAAGAGAACGGTGGAGTGGTATCTGGCCAACAGGCAGTGGCTCAAGGACGTGAGGCTGTAGGGCATGAAAGTATCGATCATCGGCACCGGATATGTGGGACTCGTCACCGGCGCATGCATTGCCGAGATGGGGAACAATGTCATCTGCGTGGACGTGGATGCAGGGAAGATCGAGGGGCTGAAGAAGGGGATAATCCCCATCTATGAGCCCGGCCTCGAGGCCCTGGTCCTCGAGAACTTCAAGATCGGCACCCTGGCGTTTACGACCGATATCAAAGAGGCGCTCGACAGCAGCGAGATCTGCTGCATCGCCGTCGGCACGCCGATGGGAGAGGACGGGAGCGCCGACCTCCAGTACGTGCTGCAGGTCGCCCGGGACATCGGCAGGAATATGTCCCACTACCTCGTCGTCGTCGATAAATCTACCGTGCCCGTAGGCACTGCCGAAAGAGTCAGGGAGGCCATTCTCGAAGAGCAGCGCGCGCGGAAGGTGGCGATCCCCTTCGACGTGGTTTCGAATCCCGAGTTCCTGAAAGAGGGCGCTGCAATCGAGGACTTCATGAAGCCGGACAGGGTGGTGGTCGGCGCCGATAGCCCCCAGGCCCTCGAGAAGATAAAGGAGCTCTACGCCCCTTTTACGAGGAGCCACGAGCGCTTCATAGCAATGGACATCAAGAGCGCCGAGATGACGAAGTACGCGGCCAATGCGATGCTGGCGACCAAGATCTCTTTCATGAACGAGATCGCGAATATCTGCGAGCGGGTCGGCGCCGATGTGAACAAGGTGCGGGTCGGGATCGGGAGCGACACCAGGATCGGCTACAGCTTCATCTATCCCGGCTGCGGCTTCGGTGGAAGCTGTTTCCCCAAGGACGTAAGGGCGCTCGAGCGGCTGGCGATGGAGAGCGGCTACCTGCCGAAGATGCTCAGGGCGGTTCAGGAGGTGAACGAATCGCAGAAGCTGGTGCTCGCGGAGAAAGTGGTGAAGCGCTTCGGCGAGGATCTGAAAAGTCGCGCCTTCGCCGCGTGGGGATTGTCGTTCAAGCCCGAGACCGACGACACGCGGGAGGCTTCGAGCATCACCATCATCAACGAGCTGACGAAACGCGGCGCAAGGATAAAAGCGTATGACCCTAAAGCGATAGAGATGGCGAGAGACTTCTATCTTAAGGACAACAAGAATATCGAATACGTCGATTCCAAATATACCGCGCTCACCAATGCCGACGCCCTGCTCCTCATTACGGAGTGGAAAGAGTTCAGAAGCCCCGACTTCGACGAGATAGCGAAACGGCTCAAGAACAGAGTCATTTTCGACGGCAGGAACCAGTACAATAGAGAGCGGTTGCAGGAGATGGGGTTTGAGTATTATCAGATAGGGGTGGGATAGAGCAGGATCAGTCGGCAACGAGTCAAGGGAATCGGCAGCAAACCATGACTACATTATCGCACTATAAAAAGTACTGGGATGAGAGAGAAGCCAGAGATAAAAGGGCACGAGAGCGACTGCGCCAAAAGGCGATCCGGAATGCAAGGCAATTGGCGAGAATACTGGCTGAAGAATTCCCGGTGAAGAAGGTGGTTTTGTTCGGCTCTGTCCTGGAAAAAGAGGGCTTCAAAGAGGATTCGGACATTGACATTGCAGTCGAAGGCCTTCCCAAGGGAGCTTACTTCACCGCGGTGGCAAGGCTCATGATGGAAAGTCCGTTTGAAGTAGATTTGAAGCCGTTAGAAGATGTAGACGATCTCCTCAGGAAGAACATTGCAAGGGGAAGAGTCCTCTATGAGAAGAGAGCATATTCCTGATTTGGTCTCTGAGCTCAGAGATGAGCTTGCTCTCCTGGAAACTCTTGTCGCCGATATCAAAGAGACCAGCACGGCCATACCAAAGTCCCCCAAAAAGAGAAGGATATACGAAGAGAGCCTCGCCCTCAAACTGCATAATTTCTATACCGGATGCGAACGAATGTTCCAGAAGATAGCCGAGGATATTAACGGCGGCGTTCCGAGGTCGATGGATTGGCATAAACGACTGTTACGGAGCATGGCCCTGGAGATAGAAAACATACGGCCTCCGGTCATATCCAAAGAGACAGCGAGGGCACTCGAGGAGTACTTGGCATTCCGCCATGTCATAAGAAATATCTACGGCTTCGAGATTGATAGTGAGCGCCTGAAAGGCCTGATAGGGCGGATATTCGGAACATATACCCGGCTGAAGAAAGAGCTTTTCGGCTTTATCGACCTACTAAGAAAACTGGCAGGATGAGGGCGACGGCCTAAAAGGAGTCGATGGTGAGGCCAACAGGTAATCAGAGTATCGAGGAACAGATTTTAATAGATGTGAAAAAGGTAATTAAGGACATAGGTGGTGACAGCATCCTTAGAATTGTTCTCTACGGCTCAAGGGCGAGAGGAGATTATGATGCCATATCTGATATTGATGTGGCGGTCATCGTCCGTGGTTTGACCAGAGAGCTCAAAACGAAACTGCTCGATGCCGTGGCAGAGGTGGAATTGAGATATCTTGCTCCGCTTTCAATGCTCGTTCTCGACGAAAAGGATTTCGAGTTTCTTAAAAAAAGGGAGAGAAGGATAGCGCTTGATATTGAAAAAGAAGGAATTCTCCTATGACTGAAGAGAACAAGAAGGAGAATATCAAAGATGAACTGCAGCGGGCCTCACAGGCATTGCAAGCCGCTGACCTTTTGTTTGAGAAGGGATTATTAAACGATGCAGTCTCACGCTTATACTATTTTCTGCTTCATACCATAAGGGCGCTTCTCCTGACGAAGGGGCTTGAACCGAAGAGCCACGAGGGAGCCTTGAGGACCTTCGGGCTTCATTTTGTGAAGGAAGGAATCTTTGCCGCAAAAGACTCCCATGTGTTTTCAAAAATGATGAAACTCAGAGAGGAAGCCGATTATAATCCTGCTTATGTTTTTACAAAAGAGGATTTTGCGGAGTTTAAGGATGAGTCACTGGTATTGTCGGATAAAATAAGGGTGTATCTGAGAGAAAGAGGGTACCTTGCATGACAGGGGCTTGCCGGCCTGTCAGCAGGAACATCCCGGCGTCCCAAACGCATAAAGAGCAAACCTGATCCGTTGTCTCATCAATCACCAGCATCCATGAGCCTCTCCTGCTTCAAGGCCTATGACATTCGCGGGCATGTCCCGGACGAACTTAGTGAGGAGCTCGCCTGCCGCATCGGTTTGGCCTATGCCGCAGAGATCGATCCGAGGATTGTTATCGTCGGGCGGGACGTACGCCTGGAAAGCCCCCTGCTGGCAAATGCTCTCGTCAAAGGCCTCAACGATGCCGGCGTGGAGGTAATCGATATCGGTCTGTGCGGTACTGAAGAGGTGTATTTTCAGACCTTCCACCGGCAAGCGGAGGGGGTCGGCGGCGGCATCATGGTCACGGCGAGCCACAACCCTAAAGGGCATAATGGCATGAAGCTGGTGCGCGAAGGCTCACGGCCCATCAGCGGAGACAGCGGCCTGTTTGCGATCCGCGATCGAATCGAGCAAGGACAGCTCCCTGTCTCTGCCGGCCGCGGCGTGACCATCGCGGAAGGCGACAAAACCGCCTATATCGACCACCTGCTCACCTATGTCGACCGCACCGCCCTCACGCCGCTGAAAATCGTCGTTAACCCGGGCAATGGCAGTGCAGGTCCGGTGATGAGGCTCTTGGAGCGCCGGCTCCCCTTCGAGGTCATCTATCTCCACGAAAGGCCTGACGGCAACTTCCCGCACGGCGTGCCCAATCCGCTGCTGCCCGAAAACCGTGAGGTGACCTCCAGGGCGGTGCTTGAGCACGGCGCCGACCTCGGCACCGCCTGGGATGGCGATTTCGACCGATGCTTTCTCTTCGACGGCCAGGGCCGCTTCATCGAGGGCTACTACCTGGTAGGATTGCTTGCGGAGGTCATGCTGGCCAAGCATCCGGGGGCCAGGATCATCCACGACCCGCGCCTCACCTGGAATACCATTGATCAGGTGCGCGCAGCGGGAGGGACGCCGGTCCAATCCAAGACAGGGCATGCCTTCATCAAGGAACGCATGCGCCTCGAAGACGCGGTCTACGGCGGGGAGATGAGCGCGCACCATTACTTCCGCGACTTTGCCTACTGCGACAGCGGCATGGTACCGTGGCTCCTGATCGCCGGACTGATGTCGCGCACAGGCCGCTCCCTGGCCGATCTGGTCGAGGCGCGCATGACGGCCTACCCATGCAGCGGAGAGATAAACCGGAGAATCACCGATCCGTCTGCTGTTCTCGGAGAGGTAGAAAGCAGGTATGGGAAAAGAGCGGTATCCGTGGATCATACAGACGGGCTCAGCATGGAGTTCGGTGAATGGCGGTTTAATCTGAGGCGTTCGAATACCGAGCCGGTGGTCCGGCTCAATGTCGAAGCGCGGGGAGATGCGTCGTTAATGAGAAGGATGACCGATGAGGTGCTTGGGCTCATCGATATGAGGAGCTGACCATGAAGGCGATAATCCTTGCGGGAGGGTCAGGCACAAGACTCTGGCCGCTCTCCAGGAAGAACTATCCGAAGCAGTTTTTGAAATTGAGCGGTGATACATCGCTTCTGCAGCAGACCATAGAGAGACTGAAAGGAGCGGTCCTGCCTGAAGGTATCGTCGTCATGACAAACAGCACCTATAAGTTCCATGTGCTGTCAGACCTCCAGGCCCTCACCCCGGAATTCCCGATTCCGGGTGCTAATATCGTCCTCGAGCCTGCAAGCAGGAATACGGCCCCGGCCATTGTCCTGGGGGTCAAACACTGCATGGAGCGACTCGGATGCCGTGAGGACGAGGTTGTATTTGTTTGCCCGTCGGACCACATAATCAAATCAGTCGATACATTCAGGGAGCATATCAGCCAGGCCGAAAAAATAGCTGCAGAAGGAAAGATTGTCACCTTCGGGATAAAGCCGGAGAGGCCGGAGACAGGATACGGGTATATTAAAACCGTCAATCAGCAATCGGCAATCGGCAATCAGCATTTTCTAAAAGTAGAGAGATTCATAGAGAAGCCGGATATCGAAACAGCAACAAAATACCTTAATGAGGGCGGCTACTACTGGAATTCGGGGATGTTCGCATTCAGTATCGGCGCGATCATAGAGGAGCTCAAAAAGCATGCTCCTTCGGTAATGGAAACGTTCGAGATGCCCCTTGATGCAATGGTTTCGACCTTTGACCAGATGCCCGCTATATCCATAGATTATGCGGTCATGGAAAAATCGGACAGGGTCGTTACACTGCCTCTTGATGTGTACTGGAACGACATCGGCTCATGGGATTCGCTCTATGATGTCCTGGATAAGGATGAAATGGGAAATGTGAAGAAAGGCGATGTCCTGTCGATAGAGACAAGGAACAGCCTGATAATCGGCAACAAGAGAATCGTCTCGACAATAGGACTTGATGATTTCCTCGTAATCGAGACAGACGATGCGCTGCTTGTTGCCAAAAAAGGCGATTCTCAGAAGGTGAAGGATATAGCGAGCAGCTTAAAGGAGCAGGGCAGAATCGAAGCGGAGGAGCATGTCACCACGTACAGGCCATGGGGCAACTACACCGTGCTCGAAGAGGGGCCGAGATACAAGATAAAGAGGATAGTAGTAAAGCCAAAAGAGAAGTTAAGCCTTCAGATGCACTATCACAGGTCCGAACACTGGGTGGTTGTAAAAGGAACAGCCAAAGTGATGATAGGCGGCAAGGAAATAATCATTCATGAAAACGAATCAGCGTATGTCCCCAAGTCGACGCTCCACCGGCTCGAGAACCCGGGCAAAGTGCCCCTGGAGATCATCGAGGTGCAGAATGGCGAGTATGTGGGGGAGGATGATATTGTGAGGATGGAAGATAGCTACGGAAGGGATAAGGAGCAAGGATGAAACGTGCACTTATAACGGGTGTTACGGGACAGGATGGAGCGTACCTCGCGGAGTTCCTTTTAAGTAAAGGATACGAAGTACATGGAATAAAGAGACGGAGCTCTCTTTTCAATACTGATAGAATTGACCATCTCTACAAGGACCCCCATGAAAAAGATGTGCGGTTCAAACTCCATTATGGAGATATGACCGATTCCACCAATCTGATAAGGATTATTCAGGAGGTCCAGCCGGATGAAATATATAATCTTGCTGCCCAGAGTCATGTCAAGGTCTCTTTCGAAACCCCTGAATACACGGCAAATGCCGATGCCCTCGGAGCGCTTCGCTTGCTTGAGGCGATACGCATACTGAACCTCGAGAATAAGACAAGATTCTATCAGGCATCCACCTCCGAACTGTACGGTAAGGTCCAGGAGATGCCCCAAACGGAGCAGACCCCTTTCTATCCACGAAGCCCCTACGCTGTAGCTAAGCTTTACGCTTATTGGATTACGGTTAACTATCGTGAGGCTTATAATATGTATGCCTGCAACGGTATTTTGTTTAATCATGAGTCACCGATACGCGGTGAGACTTTTGTTACTCGTAAAGTTACCCGTGCGCTGGCGCGTATACGTCTCGACCTGCAGGACTGCCTCTATCTGGGCAACCTCGATGCGAAGCGCGACTGGGGACATGCCAGGGACTTTGTGGAGGCGCAGTGGTTGATGCTGCAGCAGGATATGCCTGAAGATTGCGTCATTGCTACCGGTGAGCAGCATTCCGTTCGTGACTTTGTTAATGCAGCAGCAAACGAGCTGGGTATTACTCTTGAGTGGCGTGGCAGCGGTATTGATGAAAATGCCATTATTGTTTCGGTACAACATAATGAGCATTCCTCTCTAAAGCCGGGCAAGACTATTGTTAAGATAGACCCGCGCTACTTCAGGCCCACGGAGGTGGAGACGCTGCTGGGTGATTCGAGTAAAGCAAGAGAAAAGCTCGGCTGGAGACCAAAAGTGACTTTCAATGAGTTGGTTGCTGAAATGGTTCGAGAGGACCTCAGGGCGGCAGAGCGGGATGAGCTTATAAAGCGCCATGGATTCATTTCGTGTGATTATCACGAATAGGAAGTGCTATTAGTGGAACCTGATTCAAAAATATACGTTGCCGGACATCGGGGACTCGTCGGTTTTTCTCTTATGCACCGACTAAGTGGTGCCGGTCACAGCAATATTGTCACGCGGACGCATGCGGAACTGGACCTCAGGGATCAACGTGCGGTGCAGCAGTTCTTCGAGAGAGAAAAGCCCGAATACGTTTTCCTCGCAGCAGCCAAGGTGGGGGGAATCCTCGCAAACAGTACCTATAAAGCAGAATTTATTTATGATAACCTCATGATAGCCTCAAATATCATACATTCAGCTTATGAGTGTGGAGTTAAAAAACTTTTGAATCTAGGCTCCTCGTGCATCTATCCGAAGCTTGCTCCCCAACCGATGAAAGAGGAGCATCTCTTGACAGGGAGCCTAGAACAGACTAACGAACCGTATGCCATTGCAAAAATTGCAGCTATAAAACTCTGCCGGTACTACAACGAACAGTATGGAACAAGTTTCATTTCTGTAATGCCGACAAACTTGTATGGACCAAATGATAACTTTAATCTAGAAACAGCGCATGTGCTTCCTGCGCTTATAAGAAAGTTCCACCTTGCGAAGCTTTTAGCGGAGAAGAGATATGATGAGATCAAAAGAGACCTTCAGAGATTTCCTGTCGGCTTTCAGTCTGCTATCAGCCATGATTTTGAGCTTGTTCTAAATAAGCTAGGCATTTTTGCAGACCGTGTTGTCCTCTGGGGCAGCGGAGAGCCTTATAGGGAATTTTTGTATATAGATGATCTTGCTGATGCCTGTGTGCATTTAATGAAAAAATTCGATTATAAGGATATTGGAGAGTTTGTAAACGTTGGTTCAGGAGAGGATATAAAGATAAAAGAGCTCGTCGGTTTAGCTAAAAGCTTAGTAGGCTTTGAGGGAAGAGTAGAGTTTGATACAACAAAACCGGATGGCACCCCTAGGAAACTGTTAGATGTAAGCAGGATAGAAATGCTGGGATGGAAGCCGAAAGTAAGCTTGTCCACAGGAATACAAACTACCTATAAGTGGTATTTAGAGTCTCTAAAAAAATGAATTTGTTGTTCGGGCTCGAAAGATTTATTAACCCGGCGACAAAACAGTGAGCTTAGGAAGTATGACAGAATATAAGTATGGAGAAGTTAGATGCACGAAGGTTCAATCAAGAGACGCAGTACCAGCTACGGAGGCAAGTAGTACGGCTCCGCGAGCGGGGGATGAAATACAAGGAAATAGCTGAGATAGTCGGCATAACATACAACCATGCTCGAACGATTTACAAGCGATATGAACGTGGAGGACTACAGGCAATCGCCAAGCGTAAACGGGGGCGGCGGTTGGGTGAACATCGGACCTTATCGGCAGGGCAGGAGGCTGCGATACAAGGGATGATACAAGATAAGACACCCGACTCCTATGGTATGCCGTATGCGTTATGGAACAGAGAGGCAATCCAGCAGTTGATAAAGAGGCAGTATGGGATAAAGATGCCGATCCGAACCGTGGGAGATTATTTAAGGCGGTGGGGATTTACTCCTCAGAAGCCGTTAAAGAGGGCCTATGAGCAGGACCCTGGGGCGGTGCAGCGGTGGTTAGATCATGATTATCCGAAGATAGCTGCACGAGCCAAAGCAGAGGGAGCGTCCATGCACTGGTGTGACGAGACGGGTCTCAGAAGTGATGAGAATCGGCGCAGAGGGTATGCGCCCAGAGGGAAGACTCCGGTCGTCCACATAAACGTTAACCGAAAGAGTGTCAGTATGATTTCGGCAATTACCAATCAGGGCAAGGTACGGTTTATGGTGCTTGAGAGCGGCATCACGGTGCCTCTTCTGATTACGTTTTTAGAGCAATTGCTCAAGGATGTAGAGCAGAAGGTATTTGTAATTCTGGATAATCTCAGGGCGCACCATAGCAAAGAAGTAAGGGAATGGGCAGAAAAACATAACAAGAGAATAGCATTGTTCTATCTGCCGCCGTATTCACCGGAGCTGAATCCTGACGAATATCTTAATGGAGATATGAAGGCAGCGGTTCTGTCAGGGACACCTGCACGGAGCAAACGCGAGTTGAAAAGAAAGGTTCTGTCTCATATGCGGAAGCTCCAGAAGCTCCCCGGACGGGTACAGAAATATTTCGATCACCCATGTATAAAATATGCGGCGTAATGCCGACTATTAAATCGCCGGGTTAATAGAAGCACTGATTTCGATGAGAACGCTAAGCGGCTCAAGAGGAAAATCATTTCACTGCCCTGCCACAAACTCAGGACGTAGCCATCAGAGCTTTACAGTATAAACAGTTAAAATTCAAATTTTATTAGACGGGGGCTATTTATGAGAACTGCAGGAGCAGAGAGTGGGAATTCTAATAATGAAATAAGTTTATTTGATTATTGGGGGATGTTGGTAAAAGGAAGAGGCATTATTATCGGGATTGTTCTGATTTCGGTGGTTATAACCGCTTCTCTTGCCTTTTTGGCCCCGACAGTTTATCAAGGAGAAGGCGTATTAAAGGTTTCAACGGATGGTGTTATAACAGCAAAAGCAGTGGGTGATATCATCAACGGGGAAAGAGCGGACGTAATTTTTCCTAAGAATGCAGATTCCGTAGAAAGTCATAGAGCAGGTGAGGGGAAGGGATCTGCCGATAAGTTAATTATTACGATTGAGGGGAAAAAAGCCGACCTCCTCCAGCATTCATTTGTGGAACTTCTTGAATTCGTGAATAATCTTCCTGAAATACAACGATCGATTGAAAGCGAGAAGGAAAAACTTGCTCTGCAATTGAAAGAATTGACAATTTTAGTAAAAGATTCTGAAGGAGCTAACAAGCATTTAGAAAGAGCGAATAAAGAGGGGAGAGCGGTTTTCATAGGGATTACTCCCGTACAACTGAACAAAGCAATTCTCGATGCAAAGGTCGAACGGCTCGTTGTAGAGCACAAGCTCAAAAAGCTCACTGGCATTGAACCGATCGGTAAGCTGATAATTACAAAAAAGCCGAATAAACTGAAAAGAAAAGTAGTACTCGCAGGCATGTCAGGGCTCTTTGTAGGAATATTCATCGTGTCTATTATGCAATATCGAAGAAGACAATCAGGTATTCTAGCGTGACCTCACGTGCCGTCTGGAACGCCAGGTGAGGGTCCGTATAGCGGCTTCTACAAGAAGCGCTACCGTGCATGAAAAAAGCCATTCTCATCCAATCAAGACTGTCGTCAAAGCGGTTTCCGAAAAAAATGTTGCAATTGATCAATGGGGTACCATTAGTCGAGTTTGTCTATCGACGGTGTTGCAGGTCATCGGGCGCCGATGTTGTTTCCGTTATTACATCGGCAGACCCAACCGATGATGAGCTTTCTGAGTACTGCAGCGGGAGGGGAATCGATGTTTTTCGGGGTTCGCTTCATAATGTCCTCAAAAGGTATATTGATGCAGCTGCGTTCTATGAGGCGCCTCTCCTGTCAAGAGTATGCGGGGACTCGCCTTTCGTTGACGTGACGCTTATTGATGCCATGTTCCAAATGATCGAGAATGAGTGCCTCGACTATGTAGCGCCTAATAAGGAAACGTGCATTGCCGGGCTGGATTCCGAGGTCGTTACATTAAGCTCTTTGAAAAGAGTTTTGGAAGGCGATGTTGCTTCTGATGAATTAGAACATGTGACCCTGCACATTAAGAATAATCGCGAGATGTTCAAAGCAAGGTTGTTGGAAGTGAATTTGAGACCGACTTCTTTGTCTAACGTCTCTCTTACAGTAGATTACCCTGAAGATATGACCTTTTGCTGTGCGATTGCCGAAATGCTGGGTGGGCGCTTTGACTTCTCGTCGTCAGAGATACTACAGATAGTGCATAGCAATGGTTTTAGAAATCATTACGGAGGAGGATATGGATTATAAGGCACCGTCTTTTCCAAGGCGAATAGAGATAGAACTGGTAAGTGATTGCAACCTCAGGTGTGTATATTGCCCCCGTCATTATGTAAACGACCTCAAAGGTTATATTAATGTCGAGCCTTTTAAAAAAATTGTCGATGAAGCGAGCGCTTATCCGGAAACGATAATTGTGCTTCACCGAAGAGGGGAAAGTATGCTACATCCCCATTTCACTGATATGCTCGGGTATATTGCGGGAAAGTTTAAGGAAGTGCAGCTGGCAACAAATGCAACAGTTTTGAATGAAGATAAATTTGATGCTTTAACTAATGCCCTTACCTTCATTTCTTTTAGCCTGGACGCTCCTGAGACATATGATAAAATAAGAATCCCTGCAAAATATCATGCTGTCGAAAAGAAGATCTTAAATTTTCTGCGGTTTAATGGGGGTAAAGTAAAAACACAAGCCTCTATGGTTAGGACCGAAACAACTGCTCCTGAGGATGTACAGACTTTCAAAAGAATCTGGGAGGGAAAAGTTGATAGGGTAAGGATTTATGAGGAGCATTCAAAAGGTGGAGTTTTCGGCGCGCTAAAAGCTCCGAGAGAAGGAAGAAAACCGTGTTTTATGCCTATCTATGAGTTATTAATCTATGATGACGGTAAAGTTGGCAGATGCAATCACGACTGGAATGGGCATCCTCTTGGTGATGTTACCGCAAATACAATAGAGGAGGTGTGGAATAGCGAGCCATATGAGAGGCTGAGAAATCAGCATCGGCATCTAACCTTTACCGATCCTGTTTGCGCTGGCTGCGACTCCTGGTACCCTGAGATGGGTTTGCAGGGAACCGGCGAGGTGATAGAGAAATGATACGAAAAGATTTCTTGCCTCTTGCTAGACCATCCATTGCCGAAGACGATATCACGGCTGCTATTGAAGTGCTGCAGTCCGGGTGGTGGACAACGGGCCCGAAGGTTACCGAGTTCGAAAACGCTGTGGCTGAGTACCTTTGCAATGAAGAAAAGCTCTATACGGCTGCACTTAACTCTTGCACCTCCGGGCTCCATCTCTCACTTAACGCCCTCCAGGTCGGGAAAGGAGACGAGGTTATTGTTCCCACATGGACTTTTGCGGCAACGGCGCAAGTTGTCGAATGGGTCGGAGCAAAGCTCGTTTTGTGCGACATCGAAGAAAGCACGCTGAGCATCGACCTTACTAAAGCTGAGCGCCTCATTTCTCCGCGAACAAAGGCTATAATACCCGTACATATTGCTGGATATCCTTGTAATATGCACGCCTTAAAGGAGTTTGCAGATAAACACAAACTCTCCGTCATAGAAGACGCGGCGCATGCCTTCGGCACGCGATATAAGGGGAGGAAAATCGGAGACTTTTCTGATGTGACGGTGTTTAGCTTTTATGCAACAAAGAATCTTGCGATGGGCGAGGGAGGGGTTGTTGTCGCGAAGAACGAAGAGCTTATTGAGAAAATAAGAAAATTAGGGTACTTCGGTATCAACAAAAAAGCATTTCAGCGGTATGATAAATGCGGGAATTGGTTTTACGATATAGAAGAACTGGGATTTAAATATAACCTGGACAGCGTGCATGCGGCAATTGGTATTTCACAGCTTAAACGATTGGATAAGATGAACGAGCGTCGCAGAGAAATTGCTGCACAATACAAAGCACGATTGACGAAGAGGCTATCGTTTTTTGAGGATAGGGACGAACATTATCATACCTACCATCTCTTTATGATAAAGCTCCCTGCAGAGATAGAGCGGAACAGCTTTATTGAAGCTCTCAAGGAGAACAACATTGGCGCCAGCGTCCATTTCATTCCCTTGCATCTGCACAGCTATTACAGAGGCGCATTCAGCGGAAACGATTTTCCTGTTGCAAATGCTGTGTTTAATCGGATAGTATCCATTCCTATGTTTCCCTCCATGACCGATGCTGATGTGGATTACGTGATCGGCCATATAAATGATATCGTAGGAGAATGATTATGAGAGAGAGGAGAAGAGGAGCTTTTGAGTTTATCGAGCAGGTATTAGCGCAGAAAACAGTATCCGTATGGGGAATCGGCTATCTCGGGTTTACTACAATATTGAAGCTGCAATCGAAGGGCTTCAGAGCTAATAACTATAATTTCGATAAGATAACAAGGCGTGATATAAAAGACGGCATTTATCCTTCAGAAATGTTGGAAAGCAGATGGTCGGTAAGGTCGGATGTCCCCCCTCTCGATATCGAAAAGACTAACATCCTGACTGAGCCTGATGAAATGTTTTCCTCAAATGTTCAAATTATCTCTCTTCCTCTTGAAGCAAACAGTGAGGACAGGGCGTTCCAGTCTATTCTAAAGGAATTTATCAAGAACAAGAAGAGATTGGCGGATTCTCTAGTCATTTTTCAATCTGCGTGCATCCCTGGAGAAATAGAGAGCCACTTCATCGAGGAATTATCTAAAGAGTCTGTCGATTGCGCTTTTGCTTCAGCGTTCAGGAGCGATTGGACTGTTGAGGAGTTCTTCAGTGATACAAGCCCTAGGATTCTGGCAGGATATGATGACCGCTCAACAGAGTGGGCGGAGGCTTTCTTCACTCTTTTTGATATCCCCTATGAAGTACTCCCTTCCATAAAGGAAGCTGAAATCTTCGAAAATACAAAGAACTCACTTCGCTACGCACTCTCGGCTTTTTTAAATCAGGTGGCCCTTGCTTATCCAGGCACAAATATCAGGAAGATGGTTGAATTGCTGAGACACAACATAGAGTTGGAAGCCTCGCCCATCAATGTGGGGTCGAGCAATTTTAGGATGTTTAATGCTATCGGTAATATGCTCAAAGGGGCTGAGCGTCCTGAATACTTATCGCTGCTGAAGGAAGCACAAACAGTGAACCTCTCCAATTTATTATATTACGCAGACATCTTAACCCGTAGCGAGATCACATCGGTCACTATCCTCGGCCTATCTGCACAGGGAGACTTAAAGGATATACGGTTTTCTCCTTCATTAATACTGGCGCAGTACTTGCACCAGAGCAATATAAAAGTATTTATAAATGATCCCCATTTTTCTGAAGAAGAACTGAAGCAAATACTGCCTTATGCTGACACGATTTCCATAGCACGAGATCCCATCACGACTGATGTGGTTATTGTCATGGTGGATCATAAAGAGTACAGATACCTTACTCAAAAAGACCTTGATGGGCTGAACATTCCTAAAAGCAAGATAGTTATTGATAACGTGGGCCTGTTCAAGAAATATTCTTTTCCCGAAGGTACCCTTTACCACACCCCCGGTGATGGCAGCCTCAAGGCGCTAGAGAGTTAATCATGTGCGGGATTGCCGGCATAGTAACCTACTCGCGCAGTCATGAGGGGGGAGCAATGGTTAAGGGCATGCTCAGTAAGATGCCCTATCGGGGACCCGATCAGTCGGGAGTGGAAACCCGCGATAATGTCACCTTGGGAATGGCTCGTCTGAGCATTATTGACAGAGAACACCACAAAATTCCCTATGCGGATGCCTTCGGAAAGTACATGATTGTGTATAACGGCGAAATCTATAACCATGACACGCTGAAACACTCCTTGAGATCAAGGTGCCATTTTCAAACAGCTTCAGATGCAGAAACCGTGCTCTACAACTTTATGGAGAAAGGCATCGACTCGCTGCATGATTATAACGGGATGTACGCATTTGCCCTCTATGATTCCGTCAATAAAGAACTATATATCGCAAGAGATAAAACGGGAGAGAAACCCTTATATTACGCTTATACTAAAGACTACTTCGTCTTCGCTAGTGAAATGAAGTGTTTGCTTCAGGTTGTTCCTGCCGAGCTTAACAACGATGCGGTGTCCTATCGCGCCTACGAGTTTACTGTGGGCGCTGAAACACTTTTTAAGAACATTTATTCACTGGGGCCGGGGGAGTATATACGAGTGAAGGATGGCAGGGTTTCAGTCCAAAGCTATTGGAAAGTTTGGGATAAACTGGTAGACGTCAAGACCGATGAGAAGGGAATACTGGATGATCTGGCAGAGCTTCTAGAGGACGCGATTCTTTTAAGGACAAAAAACTGCGCGCATAAGTATTGTGCATTTATCAGCGGCGGCGTGGACAGCTCCCTTGTGGCAAGTATTGCAAAACCTGACTATATCTTTACTGCACATTATGATTACGACGATTTTGACGAACTCGACTATGCGAAGCTATTGGCACGGCACATTCAAAGGGATCTCGTTGTCATTACCCCCACAAAGGAAGATTTTATGAGGACCCGCAACGATATTATCTATCACCTCGACACTCCCTGTACGTGGACCAGTTTTACTCTTTGGATGCTGTTTTCTCGCACAAAGGAAGAAGGGCTGAAGGTGGTAATGACAGGTGACGGTGCTGATGAGATATTCGGGGGGTACCATAGATATCATCTCCTGCATCACGATGAGCAGATTCATAAACTGGAGGCGATGCAGCAATACAGCTATTTAATCAATAGGTATTACGGCAGTCCAGTGGATAGATACTTACGACTGGTCAATAGACACGAGAATCAATATGACGAGAGGATAAACGGGTATCTTCGGGAGTCCTTGAAGTTCTACTACGAAAAAGCAAAGGGGGATGTCATCCATTTCATGGGACTCAATGACTTTTATTCCACGATGCAGGTTTTATTGCAGATGGCCGATCGGTTGAGCATGGCATTCAGCATTGAAAACCGATCGCCCTTTTTGGACTACCGCCTCGTCCAGTATGCGTTTTCTATGCCTTCAAAATACAAGATAAGGAACGGTATAACAAAATGGGCGCTCAAGGAAGTATCTAAAAAGTTCATCCCTAAAGAAATCGCCAGCAGAATCGACAAGCGGGGATTTTCCGCACCTGTTAATAAGTGGTTTGGCTGGGATAAAAATGGAAAATACGATAGGAGAGGTTATAAAGATATCGTATTTGATGATTGGATAAAAAGATTCGGGGTGTCTAAAAATGAGATGTCTATTATGTAATTCTCGCAAAAGTGAGTTTGTTTGCATATACAAGGGGGAGGATATTTATCTCAGGAAACTGAACATCGCCAATTTCGCCCTGAAGTGGTTTAGATGCGCAAAGTGCGGCGTTTACTTTAGTCAGCAATATAAGAATATCGAGAAGGTATATGATAATGAGCTTCTCTACGACGCTCAGTTTGATAAAGAGAGTATAAGGATCAGATACGAGAAGATAATGAGTCTTGATGAGAGAAAATCGGATAATGCGTTGCGAGTAAAGCGCGTAAAGAGCTTTCATTCCGCATACGTGGAGAGCGGCGTGAGGGGGAGAAAACCCTTCAATGTTCTTGATATCGGAGCGGGCATGGGAGTTTTTTTGGCAAAGTTTCTCGATAGCGACTATAAAGGGTATGCATTGGAAGTCAACAGGGTAGCTGCACAGCATATACGTGAGGAGCTGCGGATTCCGGTTTATAGGGATTACGTCCAGAATTTGAAGACGGGCCAAAAGTTTGATTTGATCACCATGAACAAGGTTCTTGAGCATATAAAGCGGCCTATTGATGTTCTGAGGTCGATTCAAACGGTGTTGCATAGGAACGGCATTATTTATCTTGAGCTTCCTGATACGAGAGGTTATGAACTGGACGGCGCAGCGTGCGATGGATTTTCGTCCGGCCACTATATGGTATATAATCCGCAATCGGTGCTGTATCTTCTGGATCAAGCCGGATTCGACATTTTACATTTAAATCGGGTATGTGAGCCAAGTGGTAAAAAGACCATCTATTCGTTTGCAAGGAGAAAACTCTCATGAAATACTGCAAGAGTTGCATTTTGCCTGATACGAGACCTGGTATTGAGCTGAACAGTGAGGGGATCTGCACCGCCTGCATCGGTGCGCGGGAAAAGAAAGAGATTATTGATTGGAAGAAAAGAGAAGCTGATCTGAAGGAAGTTCTTGAGGCATATAAGAGTAAAGGCGGAGGATACGACTGTATTATTCCGGTGAGCGGAGGAAAAGACAGCACATGGCAGGTTTATACGCTCAAGGAAAAATATGGGTTAAAGCCCCTCTGCTTGACATACCGTTGCAAATATCGCACGAAGCTGGGACAGGAAAACCTTGAGAATATGATCGATATCGGGGTTGACCATATGGATTTTACCATCAATCCCTCAGTCGAAAAGAAGTTCATGCTGAAGAGCTTGGAACAGAACGGCTCGGTCTCTCTAGTCGAGCATATGGCGATCTGGGCAATAACGCTCAGGATGGCAGTAAAGCTCGGCATAAAGCTTGTTATATGGGGTGAGAACCCGGGGCTTGAGTACGGCGGAGGAAAAGAAGACAGAGAGAACCCCTATTTGAACTATGATTGGATAAGGAAGTATGGCGTCACGAATGGAACCTTTGCACATGATTGGGCAGACGAGGATCTTACCCTTGAGGAACTCTATCCTTTCACTCTTCCCTCGGAGGAAGAGCTTGCAGCATCGAAAATACAGTCTATTTTTCTCGGATGGTATCTGAAATGGGACCCGCTTGAGGTTGCAAACTTTTCCAGATCCATCGGATTTAAGTGGGCAGAAAAACCAGTATTGGGCTATTATCCCTTTGCGGATTTGGATTGTGACTTCATAGTGACCCATCATTTCTTTAAATGGTATAAATTCGGTATTACGCGATTATGGGATAATCTGGCTATAGAAATAAGAAACAAACGGCTCACCAGAGAGGACGCAATCAAGTATATCAGAGAGAACCAGGAAGCTATTCCTACACGCCAGATCAGGAATCTCTGCACGTTTTTAGAGATACCGGAAGAGAGGTTTTGGGGAATCGTTGAGAGTCACAGAAATCATACAATATGGAAGCAGGATGCATATCGGCAGTGGTACATACCAGAATTTAAAAATGAATTTGGATTTTGGCTGGACAACTATACGCAGAGAGGAGATTGTGATGAGTGAGCTGGCAAATAAGGAGTATTACGATAGAGCATACGAAAAAGGGTATGGCATCATGTTCCCTGAGAGCCCTGTCATCCGCTGGTATGAGCGGGTGCTGAAATATGAATTGGGAATTGATGGCAGTGATGGAAAGGTGATGCTTGACTTTGGCTGTGGCAATGGTACCCACTCATTGTTTTTTAGAAGCAAGGGGTTTGCGGTCTATGGTTCCGATATCGATGAAAGGGCAGTTGAACTGGCGAAGACCAGGATGAGGGATATAGAAAATCACTTTTATACGATGAGGGTGCTTGAGGATATAAGAGATGTCTTCAAAACTAAATTTGATGTAATTTTAGCAAATCAGGTTTTGTATTACCTCGATAGCAGAAATCTCGAAACGACACTGCAGATGTTTGATAGTATGTTAAACAAAAATGGAATAGTTTTCTTTTCCATGGTGAGCACAAAGCATTACCTCAATAATCATGTGGTGGAGACACGGGAGGACGGCTTCAGCCTGGTCAGACTTAAAGGCAGACTGGAAGGCGAGCTGCTTGTAAATTTCACGAAAGACTTGGATCACTTGAAGCAGAAATTCGCCGTTTTTGAGCCGCTTTATCTGGGGCATTATGATTATTGCATGTTGGAGGGCGATTCTCGCCATCATTTTGCATTTACCGGGCGGAAGAGATGAAATTGGACCTGAAAGAGACTCCTCGATGTTTTGAAGTGAAAGGATTCAAAGTAAAGGATTACGGAAAGCTCTATCTCGAAGACGGGGAAATGGTCTCCTTTGTTACAAAAGGCAACAGGGAGTGTGACTTTACTGCGAAAGACTGGGGGTTCTATCTTGGCCCCTCATTAAACAGTCGATTGAAAAGAGAGGGATTTAAAGTGGCTCTCGTCATAAATGAAAGTAATCAACTCTATGTGCATGCTGTAGAGAAAGATAAGATTCCTGAGTACAGGAGTTACTTAAAAACAAATCAGGACTTAAGAATTCTCTGTTGGCTCGATGAATGGATGATTGATTAATGTGTGGGATTTGCGGATTTATAGCAGAGGGCAACCTTTCCTTCGACCATATCCTGCAGGATATGTCAGAATCCATGAAGCATAGAGGCCCCGACGATCAGGGTATTTTTATTGATACCCTCAGGAATAAAACCATAGGACTGGCACACCAGAGGCTAAGCATAATAGATCTGAGCAGAAAATCCCGACAGCCAATGCTGGACGATGCGGGAGAGGTTGCTCTGATTTTTAACGGAGAGATCTATAACTATATCGAGTTGCGTACAGAGCTTCAACGAAAGGGCTACGACTTCATTTCCACCGGTGACAGCGAAGTCATTCTTTGCGCATACAAGGAATGGGGAGTAGGGGCCTTTAAGCGATTCAATGGTATGTGGGCGATTGCCCTGCTTGACAGGAAAAGGCAAAAGCTCATTCTCTCGAGGGATAGATTCGGGAAGAAGCCGCTCTACTACTACAAGAACGGCACGGATTTTATATTTGCGTCAGAGATCAAGGCTCTCTTCCGTTACCCGAAGGTTCCCCGAGAGCCTAATTATGAAAAGGTATACCGATATATAACCAAGAGCTATCGCTATGTGGACATTGACGATTACTCTTTTTTCAAGGGGATAACACAGGTCCCCAAGGGCTCTCTGATGACAGTAGATATGAATCAGAGAAGCTCCATCAGGAAATACTGGAGCCTCAACACAGCGGTAAACGAGAATATTACCGAGGATGATGCTGTGGAAGGATTTCGGGAGCTTTTCATTGATGCGGTTAAAATCAGATTGCGCAGTGATGTAAAGGTCGGCGTCATGTTGAGCGGAGGAATGGATTCCACATCAATAGCTTCTACGGCGGCAAAGTTGTTAAACGGGAATGTGGAGGCTTTTTCGGGAATATCAAAGGAAACTATCTCCAAGTTTGATGAAAGCGAATATATAAATGCGGTTGTGGAAGATACAAAGATTCATCATCATTATGTAAGACCTGATATCCCTAGCTTTTTTGAGACACTGGACGAGATGCTGTCATTTCACGACGAACCGATCTGCACTGATACCTGGTATATGATGTATCTGATAAACAAGAAAATAAAGGAAAGCGGCTTCAAGGTGATTTTAAATGGACATGGAGGCGATGAAATACTCGCTGGATATTATCCCGGATTTTATCAAAATTTCTACGATTTATTCGAAGCGGGTCGAATTCAAGATCTTCTGGATGAAATACAGGCCTTCTCAAGCATTCACGGGAAAAACACTGATGAGATAGGAAAGTACATAGCTTTTATCGCACAGACGAAGCAGGACAAGAGCCTTGAAATGAAGCGTTTTAAGGATTATAGGAATGTTGTCAACGAAGACATAAGAGAGAGATATGAGAAAAAGATCGTATTCCGCTCTCCGTACGCGGATAATCTGAGCAACCGGCTTTATATCGAGCTTTTTTACGATGCCGTTCCCCCTCTGCTGAGGGCCGAGGATCGGACAACTATGACCCATTCAATTGAGTCGCGCCTCCCTTTTCTTGATTACCGGCTGGCGGAGTTCTGCTTCTCCCTCCCCAATTCATTTAAAATTAGAAACGGAACGAATAAATGGATTCTTAGAGAATCTATGAAAGGGATATTGACAGAAAAGGTAAGAGAGCGCAAGGATAAGCTTGGCTTTATTACTCCAGCTGACGAATGGTTCAGAGCAATGAGTAGCGATATCCGTGCTTTATTCAATTCCAACGCTTTCAAAGGTAGGGGACTGTTTGATATCAAGGAGATAAATAAAATGTTCGATGAGCATCTTGGAAATACGGAAAATCATCAGATGCTTATTTGGCAGCTGCTTAATCTTGAACTTTGGTTTAAAAAATATTTTGAGTGAAGGAGAACACTCATGAGGGCGGATTTTAGAGAGCAGCCGAGGGAATTCGTACCGCTCGAGGGGATTAACCTTAAGGATATGGGGAGCATCTTTCTGGAGCATAATGAACAGGTGACGTTTACTACTGCATCAAATAAAAACAATGATATCGTAAGGACAGAATGGGGTTTTTATCTCGGCAATTCGATTAATTGGAGGTTGAGAGAACAGGGATTCAAAACTGCTCTTGTCGTCAGTAGGGCAGGTAATGAGCCACGACTTTATATTAATTTGGTAGAGCAAGAGCGAATGAATGACTTTTTTGATTATTTGAAGCACTATCATTCTGAACTCGTTTGCTGGCTTGACGAATGGTTTTTAACGCACCAATAGCAGATATATTTTTTTGCATTTCAAAAGAGGAAGTGCCCACTCAGGGCGATGTAATAGTCCGGCGGGAGAGGGGACGATATCTTTATTTGAAAGGAAATCATTTTGAAGACAAACAGTACATAGTGCTTCTCAATGGTGATCTTTATGCCAGTGAGTTCAACGGAGCAACCGACATCGAAACACTCATACGGGGATACAAGAAGTGCGGTGACGACTTCCCGCACAAAATTGAAGGTGATTTTTCCTTTATCCTGTATGATAAGGCGAATGATGAGGTAATTGCAGGAAGAGATAAGTTTGGCGTCAAATCTCTTTTCTATTATAAAGATGAAATGATGCTCGCGCTATCGAGCACGACGGCATCACTTTTTGAATGCCTCCCCATCAAAAAAGAGCCTAACCTGAGCAAGAACATACTTTATGTGGGGAGTCATTATAGACATTTTGATGCGATTAGAGAAGACACCTTTTTTGAAAACATAAAGGCGATACGACAGGCCCATATAATTAAATGTAAAAACGGCAACCTGGCTGAACACCCCTATTGGACAATAGAGCTGCTTAATCTGGAGGGGAAAACCCAGCACGAGTTGGGAGAAGAATACCTTTCCCTTCTGACAGAAAGCATTGAGAAGAGATTGTCGAAGAGCAATAACCCTGCCTTCATGGTGAGCTCCGGAATGGACTCCTCCAGCATTGCTGCATTATCATCCCGACTGAGAGGGGAGCGCGTACCCATATTCACGACAGTTTTTCAAGAGACAACTGAATACAATGAGGCGGATGAAGTGGTGCCTGTCGTTACAAAGTTTGGCAAAGAATGGCATAGGGTCAGTGTCGAGCCTGAACGGCTTATACAGGATCTCAATGAGATTCTGAAGCTCGCCAATGAGCCTTTTTATACGGTTACCCAAATGATGCATTACTATTTAACTCGGGAGGTGAAAGCGAGGGGCTTCGATACGTTATTTGGAGGAATCGGAGGGGATGAGGCGAATTGCGGAGAAATTGAGGAGTACCTGTTCTTTTTTGCGGACCTTAAATATGGAAATAATGAGGAACGCTTAAGAAAAGAGATTAACGGCTGGATAAAAAATCACTCCCATCCTCTCTATCCGAAGAGCTATGAAATAGCCCATGATTATTTTGTTAAACACATTAATTTTAATCAGCCCGGCGTGAATTATTTAGATAAGGAGCGATTCGGCAAATATTTGGGAGTTTTTAGGAGAGACTTCTTAGAGGCGCATTTATGTGCGCCAATTCTTGACCATCCTTTTCCAAGCTACTTGCTGAATAAATTATATCAAGATCTTTATTATGAAATAATCCCTTGTGTGCTGAAGGCAGAGGAGTTCAATCTCAAGCGGTTTAAGGTACAGGGGAGAATGCCTTATCTGGACGGAATGGTTATGCAGTACGGCTTCTCCATACCGGTGGAGATGAAATATAGCGCTGGCGCCAATAAGGCAGTTTTACGTGCTGCCATGAAAGGGATACTACCGGATGAGACAATAGAGAATCTTCAGAAGAAGGGATGGAATGCCCCTTTTAATGAGTGGCTCAAAATTCATTTGAAAGAGTCAATAATGAAACTATTGGAGAATCCTTCAAAGCGGCAGCAGGCCATATATAATATTGAAGATATCCGAGCCCTCTTTAGTGAGCATTTAAGAGGAACGGCTAACCATATGATGTTTTTCTGGCAATTCCTGAATTATGAGACATGGTATGGCATCCATTTTGGCGAGGATATCTGATACCTTGCGGGTAAGGACTTAAAAATGAACATGAAAGAGAGCTCGATGCATCCCGGAGCTGTACAGGCAGCGGATCGTGTAACCTACGTCATTGCTGAAATAGGCATTAATTATAACGGATTGCTGGAGAACTGCTACAAAATGATTGATGCTGCCGCTGAGGCCGGCTGCAACGCAGTAAAGTTTCAGTTTTTCAGAGCAAAGGATTTATATCCAAGAAGTGCTGGCGTGCTTGATTGGAAAGATCAGGAGAAAGAGTATTCGTACGATATTTATAAGGCAGTAGAAAGTTTTGAGCTGCCAGAAGAGTGGGTTGCCACGCTGATAACCTATTGCAGGGTCAGAACATTGGACGTCTTGTCGTCAGTATTTGATGCCGAGGGGCTCGACTTCCTGATGCAAAAAGGATTAAAGGGGATTAAGCTCGCCTCATATGTAGTGACGAATCTGCCACTCATAGAGCATTGCGCAAGGACAGGCATGCCTATTATTATGTCGACAGGGGGTGCCACTCTCGCTGAAATATCAGAAGCGGTTGACGTCGTGAGGAAATATCATGGAAATCTGTCACTGCTCCACTGCTCTATACAATATCCAACGCCTCTTGATTGCTGCAATCTGGGAATCCTGAAGACATTGCAGTGCGCATTTCCTGGAATCCCGATTGGGTATTCTGATCATACTGCAGAAGTCTCCCGTGCTCCGGTGCAGGCCGTGTATCTCGGGGCTCAAATCATAGAGAAGCATATAACAATGAGTAAATCCATGGACGGTCCTGATCATTTTTTTGCGCTTGAGCCTCAAGAATTAAAGCGAATGGTAGCTGATATCAGGCAGGCGGAAGCGGACTATCGGAGAGGAAACGTTACTATCGATGAAACCCTTTACGGAAGCAGCGCGAGGATCGTATATCCTCACGAACGGTATCTGAGAGAGTTTGCTTTTATGCGGCTTTTCGCGCGAAGGAATATCAAGAAGGGTGAGATAATAGCTGCTAACGATATAGCTATTCTCAGGCCGGGTAAGAAAAGACTTGGACTGGAACCGAAGTATTTTTACCTCTTTGAGGAGCACAGGGTAACGGCTAAAAAAGATATATCTTTTGAGGATCCTATTACCTGGGATGCTATTCTGGAGTGAGCAAAATTCTCTTCAGAGCAGATGCCAACCCGTCCATTGGGACTGGTGATTTAGTATCTCTGATACATCTTTCGCAGTATTTCGAAAAAAAAGGATGGGAGACGCATTTTATCATCCGGGAGTACAAATCTGGACTTTTGCTTGCAGAGAAATACCGGTTAGGAAATGTCAAGGTCCTTCCGCATTCCATAGCAGCCAGTCAGGAAGTCGAAGCAATAAACCAGTACATCGAACTGAACAATATAAAAGTAATCGTTATGGAGATAACAGAGCGACCTCTTTCTGAATACGAGGGGATAACCGATCAGGCGGTGAGGGCATGTGTGTGTTTCGACGCTCTCATCCCTCGTCATCTGGATCTGGTCGTCAATTGGGATGTCACTGCTCCTACATTATATGAAAAGTCACCCTTCTCTAAAACAAAATTCCTGTTAGGTTCGGAGTACGTGATTCTGCCTATGGAGTTTGATTATGGCAGGATCGAGCAGAGGGTCTATAGAGAGACACGGGACAAACTCTTGATAGCTATGGGGGGAGCTGATGAGCTCAATTTTACCCAGAAGGTCGTCGATGTGCTGATACAAAATGCAATAGCTATGGAGCTTAAGATAATCATTGGATCAGGATATGAATACCGATATGAGCTCGAAAAGAGTCTGGACGCCTCACCATTGCGGTATGAAATTAAACAAAACGTAACCCATATGTTTGATGAATACATGCAGTGCGACATTGCGATTGGTGCGGGAGGATTGACTTCATATGAGCTGGTTGCAACGAGAACGCCAGCTATTCTCATCGCTACGTATGAGCATCAGATTGCGCGATGCATTTATTTCGAAAAGGCTGGATGGGCACTATACCATGGGTTCAGGAAGGTAAGTCCATCGGCCCTGCTGGAAGGATTGCAACAACCTATCTTAAGAGAAAGAGGACCGTATTTCAATGGATGCGAGAAAATTTATGAAGCTGTCGCTTCTTGTAGATAATCCGGACAGCTGGTTCTGGAAATATGTTCCGCACGTCGAAGCCATTCTGAAGAGATTTGCTTCTTCTGTTGCGATTTACAGAAAGGCTTCAGAAATACGCACGGGAGATATTTTGTTTATTTTAAGCTGCGACAGAATCCTTATGAACGACACGTTATCAAAGAATCGACAGAATATTGTCATTCATGCGAGTGATTTGCCTGAGGGAAAAGGATGGTCGCCGCTGACGTGGCAGATAGAAGAAGGGAGAAATATAATACCTTTGACGTTATTTGAGGCAACGGAGCAACTCGACAGCGGTGCTTGGTATATCAAGGATACGGTATGCCTCTCGGGTTATGATCTTATTGATGAGACAAGAGAAAAATTGGCACTAAAGCTGATGGAGATGATAGAAGCATTTTTGCTCGGGTATCCTCTGGAACCTCGGCCACAGCAGGGAGAAGAGACGTTCTTTCCACGACGCACAAAAAAGGATAATGAGCTGGATATAAATCTGCCGTTGGCAGCGCAGTTTAACAAATTGCGTGTTATGGATAATGAGCGTTACCCTGCCTATTTTGTTATCGACGGACATAGATTTATTATCAAAATATATAAGGACAGCGAGCATAAAAATGATTGAACGGGGATGTAGTTAAGTGGAAACGCTTGCCCTTTTAGGAGGAGAGCCAGTCCTTCGTCCTCTCTTGCCGCACTATAATTCCATAGGGCAGGATGAACTGGAAGGGGTTCTGGATATTATAAAGTCCGGAACGCTCTCCGGCTTTTACGGGAGCTGGGGAGATCAGTTTTTGGGCGGACCAGCCGTACGTGCATTTGAGGGAGCATGGTGCGAGCGGTTTGGCGTCAACCATGCAATATCAATGAATTCGGCTACTTCGGGGCTATTTGCCGCTATGGGGGCCATCGGAGTCGCCCCCGGAGATGAGGTTATCGTTCCGCCGTATACGATGTCTGCAACCGCCATGGCGCCTCTGATCTATGGCGGCATCCCTATATTTGTTGATATTGAGCCTGATACGTTTTGTCTTGATCCCCGGAAAGTTCGTGAGGCGATCACTTCAAAAACGAAAGCTATCCTCGCGGTGAATTTGTTCGGACACCCCGCGCCGCTCCATGAACTGATGGAGATTGCCCGAGAGTACGGGCTCATGCTGATAGAGGACAATGCTCAGGGTCCGACGGCAAGAGAGCATGGCCGATATGCCGGCACGATTGGCCATATGGGGATCTTCAGCCTCAATTACCATAAACACATTCATACTGGCGAAGGGGGAATGTGTGTGACAAATGATGATCAACTGGCGCTGAAACTACAGATGATCCGGAATCACGCTGAAAATATAGTCGAGCATGTCCCTGTTGAGAATATCTCAAATCTTATAGGGTTTAATTATCGCATGACGGAATTGAGTGCTGCCGTTGGTATTGCTCAGCTCAAAAATATGGATCTTCATGTTGAGAGGAGAAAGATTATAGCTCAGCGGCTTACTGAAGGCATAGAGGGGATGACCGGCCTGACCCCTCCTAAGGTGAGAATGGGCTGTCATCATGTTTATTACTTGTGGGCCTTGCGTGTTGACGAGGACGTCTTAGGGATTTCGCGACGCATGTTCAGTCGCGCGCTTGCTGCAGAGGGGTTCCCGCATTTTACCGGGTATGTCAGGCCGCTGTATATGTTACCCCTCTTCCAGCAACGTATCGCTTTCGGGTCGCAGGGGTATCCCTTCTCTCTGTCAAATGTTCATTATCGCAAGGGGCTTTGTCCTGTTACCGAGCTGATGCATGAGAAGGAATTGCTCTGTTTTGAAACCTGTTTATATGATATTGATGAGCAAAAGATCGAGCTCCTCGTAAAAGCTCTTCGCAAAGTATACGGCAACCGTACTAAGCTTGCTAACCTGTCAGAGGAGTAGAGGAGGAACTATATGCCGCGCATTATCGCCAGCATTGAAGCACGCATGGGATCATCACGACTTCCGGGTAAAGTACTCTCGGATATATGCGGGCAGCCGGCGCTTACACGACTGGTCCGCCGCCTGAGGAGGTGCCGCACCCTCGATGGAATTGTATTGGCCACTTCAACGAAACCGTGTGACGATGCTCTGGAGACATGGGCCAAGGCGGAAGGAGTGGCCTATCACCGCGGTAGTGAGGATGATGTTCTACAGAGAGTTGTTGAAGCACAGCGTAAAATGAAATCGGATATTGTTGTGGAAGTCACAGGGGATTGCGTGCTCCTTGACCCGGAGCTTATCGATTGGGGCGTTGCCACATTACTGGAAAATGACTGTGATGTCGTTACCAACGTACGCAAGCAATCCTTTCCGATGGGACAGGATATCCAGGTTTATCGCTTGCACGATCTTGAACAGGTTGAACATGATATAACAGATCCGGCAGTACGTGAGCATGTCTCCTTGTATTTTTACGAACATCCTGAAAAGTACAAAGTTATACATTTACTGGCCCCTGCCCGATGGCATGCGCCTCATTTACGATTTCAATTGGATTATCCCGAGGACTATCGCTTCATTAATGACATCTATCGAAGAATGGAGCCTTTGCATGGTGATGCTTTTGGGATCGAGGAAGTTATGATGTTGCTCAAGCAGGAGCCGGAGCTTGCTCTCATCAATGCCCGTTGCGAGGAGAAGTCTGTTCGGTGAGCAACAAGCCGTTACGGACGGTCATTATAGGATTTGGAAAGATCGGTGCAGGATATGCGGACGACCCTGTAATGTCTCGCCATTATCCTATTGCCTCTCACGCCCAGGCATTGGCTGCTCATCCGGCATTCGCCTGGGAGGCAGTAGTTGATCCGTCAAATAGCGCGCTTGACAATGCCCGGAAAAGATGGAGTATCCAGTATGCGGAAAAAGACATTGATAGCCTGGCGCAGCGCTATGCACCTGAAGTAGCGGTTATTGCTACCCCCCCACAGTTTCGGGCAGGGCTTATTGAGAAGCTCCCAACACTTCGAGCGGTTCTCGTTGAAAAGCCGCTTGGGCTCACTACTCAAGAGGGTTCTACGTTTCTGCAGGAGTGTTGCCGTCGCCAGGTCATGGTGCAGGTCAATTTGTGGCGCAGAGCCGACACCGTGTTCCGAATGCTTGCATCAGGAGGGCTGGTCGAACGCATTGGTCGTGCACAGGCCGTTTTTGGCACCTATGGAAACGGTCTTTTGAATAATGGCACTCACATGATCGATTTCATTACCATGCTCTTGGGGGAGGTCAGCTCCGTTCAGGCAGTAAGCGTGAATACCCCACCATACTGTGCAGGGCCGCTCGACGGTGACCCCCAAATCCCCTTTGTTTTATATCTCAAGAACGGGGTTGTCGCAATGCTGCAGCCTCTTCAATTCGAGCACTATCGTGAGAACTCTCTCGACATGTGGGGTGAGCGGGGGAGGCTGCAGATTGCTCAGGAGGGACTGGGAGTTTTTCTCTTCCCCCACTGTACCAATAGGGCGATCCAGGGTGAATTCGAGGTTGCCTGCGATCGGCCACAATTACTGGAAACAACTGTTGGTGCGGCGCTGTACGAAATATACGATAACTTGGCAAATGCTATTTATAACGAAGTTCCGTTGTGGAGCCCAGGAGAATCGGCCTTGAAAGCAGAACGTGCTGTTGAGGCCATCAAAGAGTCGGCATGTCGCAAAGGGGCATTGATTGCACTCGAAAGTGAATGATGAAATCTGATATCCTCATTTTTGTTGAAGACCCTGGAGCGGCAAATTACATCGTCCCGCTGCCGGAAGCGCTTTCAGGAGCGGGCTACACGGTCACCCTTGTCGCAGAGGGCGCAGCAAAAGATTATTTATTGCAGAGAGGTCTTCGCCCCTTTCCTGCCACTTCACCTCTGGGTGCTGAGCATCTGCTGAAAGAGTTTGATCCTCTTCTGGTGATAACCGGTACATCAGAGAACCTCGATTCGGTGGGCCTGCATCTCATCGATTGTGCATGGAAAAATAATATCCAGAGCATCGGTATTGTCGATTCCTACAGCAATGCTGCATATCGCTTTAGGGGAAGGGGCGACACGGCTTTCACCCATGCTCCGGGGTGGCTTTTTGTTCCCGATGGATGGACCAAGGATGCTTTTGTGGCATTGGGGTATCATTCTGATCACATTATGGTGTGCGGACATCCGCACTACGATCATGTCTTGGCCGTCAAGAAGAGACTACGGCAAGAGGGAAAGCAGGCTGTGAAACGACGTGTGTTCCCCCGTAGTCCTGAAGCGCGTCCAGTGGTTGTCTTCTTGGCAGAACTCTCCTCCGGGCTTAATCCGCAGCAGTACCAGCGGTCATCGGATTTTACATTAAGCGGAAGAGGCATGAGTTCCGGCCGTACAGAGATCGTCATGGAAGAGTTTCTTGATGCGGCAAAGATGTTAAATCCTGTCCCCTACAAGGTGCTGCGCCTCCATCCGAAAAATACACTGCAGGATTTTTCAGCGTATCATGGTGAATTTGATCTGGTAAGTAAAGATGAATTGCCGCTTGAAATCGTCTTCGCGGCTGATCTTGTTGTCGGTATGACATCCATGCTCCTGTTTGAAGCCGCTCTGATGGGAATCAAGACGCTTTCTATTGTCCCCCGAGCGGAGGAGATAGAATGGCTGGCGAGTATTCGCGCTGGCATTACCGAATACGTCTCCACACGTGATCGGCTCGGTTCCGTGTTGAATAGATGCTTTGCAAATTGCCATGGGAAGGCTCCTGCTGACGATGAAGGGAAAGTAATTACCAACGCCGTGGGCAATATTATCGGAGCCGTTGAGAAAATTCTGTTGAACGGACGGCAAGCGGATAGGTGCAGGCGATAGGAGTATTTAAACGTGCGTCATCTAAAGCCTGGTGAACAGTAAAAAAGAAAACCACTACAGGAGGGGGCAATGCGGTCGAAGCAAGATTTCGATAACGAAAAGGTAGTAAAAATTTCGAATAAAATTTATAGCGAAACGGCGCTCAAATACGGGCCGGACAGTAATGCGGTGAGGTATGGTGATCAGCAATCGCAATACCTCAGGTTTGCAGAAATCGTCAGGTATATAGATATGGAGGGAAATGGCAAACACGTATTGGATGTCGGCTGCGGCAACGCTGAATTATACAAGTTCCTTAATTTTATGGGCTTTCGCGGGCGGTATACCGGCTACGATATCAATAAGCATCTGCTGAATATCGCAAAAAAGAGATTTAAGAATATAGATGTCTCCTTGGTTGATCTCATGGAGCAAAGGCCGAAAAAACATTTCAATTACGTTGTGGCAAGCGGGCTGTTCGGTTTAAATATCGGACAAAATATGGAGTGGACATTTTCGCTTATCAAGAGAATGTATGACTTATGCACAGAAAAAACAGTTTTTAACATGATTTCCAGTCATGTAAATTTTAAAGAGCACGATATGTTTTATGTCGATCCCGGAGAAGTCTTGAAATTCTGCATAGAGAAGTTATCCAGAAGAGTAGCCTTGGTACACCATAATATTCCCTATAATTTTACTGTAGTCATTTCAAAGGGCGCTGAATGGAAATCAATAGCCTAAATGGCGTAACGACAGCTTACGGAAGGCGATGCAGCTATGTATAGTGTACGTGGCCCTTTGAATGAGGTATTGTGGGATCACTATGTGGACCGGTCACCGCAAGGAACGGTATTTTTGAAGACAGATTTTATCAAATCGCTGAGTATCGGCTATAAGATGCATGTCGTATACAAAGGCGATAAGCCGGTGGCCGGCTGTGTGGTTCTGCTCGATGAGAAGGGCTCTGCGGCGCGCTCTCCCTATTCATTTGTACCCTACCAGGGATTCTTTTTTATTGCCGATGACAATGAGGAGGCAGTGCTAAATCATAAGGCAATCTTCAATCAGTTTAAGATCACGGAATACTTTATTGAATACCTGCTCGATACCTACGGGAGGCTGTCCCAAACTCATTTCGGGCTTGAGGATTACAGGCCTTTCTTATGGTATAATTACCATTCTCCCGAAAAGGGACTTTTTATGCTGAACCTGAGTTATACAACCGTGCTGGATATTCAAAAATATGCGACATTGGAGGAATACTTGCGTTCAACAAGCACGCTGAGGCGACGTGAGCATAACAAGGCACAGAAAGGCGGGGTCGAACTGCGAGAATTAAAGCACGATGACCTTAACGTGCTCTTTGATCTGCATATACAGACATTTAAACGGCAAGGGCTCGACGTGTCGTCTGGTGAGCAATTACTGGTGCGCTCAATCGCCAGTTCGGCACTGAAGAAAGGCTATGGTCGTCTTACCGCAGCGTTCATGAACGGAGTTCCCGTGTCAGCTATATTGTACCTGCTGGACAAAAAAAGGGGCTATTATCTGATCGGGGCCAATGATCCCGCCTTCAGAGATACGTCTGCATCAACGTTGCTGTTTGTTGAAAATATATGGAGATGTAAAATTGATGGCCTGAAGGAAGTAGATTTTGTGGGGTGTAATTCTCCTCAGCGAGGAGATTACAAGCTGAGTTTTAACGGCCGACTGGTGCCCTGCTTTGAAACACACTTCAATATATCGTAGGACTGTCAGTTGCATATAGTACTACCTGATTTTACAGGTGAATGGAAATGATGAGAAAACTGCTTAAAAAACTAGTGTCGCCGTGTAAGCGATATTTGATGCACGATGTCGAGCTTCAAACTGATAGGCTCTTGATGATAGCCGGTAAGAATGCCGCGTCTCAGTTAAGGCAGATCCATGAGGTTAATTCACTAAGCGATGCGGGGTTCAGTGTGTATTCCCAATTTGACGAGGATGGCATCGTGGAATGGTTGCTTCAGCGGGTGCCTATTGCATCAACACGGTTTGTCGAATTTGGCGTAAGTAATTATAAGGAGTCAAATACCCGCTTTCTGCTTAAAAATAGAAACTGGAGAGGGCTTGTTCTCGATTGCGGCAGTGAGAATATAGGGATCATTCATAATGATGAGATTTCATGGAAGCATGAGCTGCTGGCGTACCACGCCTTTGTAACGCCCGAGAATATCAACGATATACTCAAAAAGTCTGACTTTACGGGTGAAATAGGGTTGTTAAGCGTGGATGCCGGAGGCATGGATTACTGGATTTGGAAAGCAATTGAGGTCATTGCTCCCTGTATTGTCATTTGTGAATACAACGCCATTTTCGGTGATTTGCATCCGGTGTCGATTCCCTACGCACATGACTTTGATAGAGCAAAGGCTCACTATTCGGACCTCTATTGGGGAGCGGGGATCGTTGCGTTTGAGAACGTCGCGCGATTGAAAGGCTATACCTTGATCGGCTCAAATGCAGGTGGACACAATGCCTTTTTTATCCGTGATGACCTTTTCGAGCATCTTAACCTGGCTATCGCTGACAAAAGCGCAAAACCCTCTCTCTTCAGGGAGTCCCGCTCACTCACGGGAAATTTTACCTATGTCAGCGGAATCAAGCGCTTTGATATGATCAAGCATTTGACGGTGGTTCGAGTCGATACCGGTGAGAAAGTGGCGCTTGAGACGTTGAGCCCTGTTTATAGTAAAGCGTGGATGAATATATTGGGGGACGTAGCATAAAATGTCGCATGCAATCAGAAAAATATGGTCAATTATTGAGTTGCTGGTCAGTAGTTTGCACAATGCATCTTTAACAGCATTGAAGCAATTCTTCAAAGCCCGCACGCTGACAGAGAATGAAAAGCGTTTCAGTAAGATGAATGCCGTATTCTGGCGGCAATATTCAGGGACAGCACCGCACGCTGGCGATTCGAGGTATATTCTAATATTGCCGGAGGGACAGATTATCAACACACTCAAGAATGCGACGCTTGCCAGAGTCGGCATTGCCGCAGCCCGGGGCATGCGAATGCTTTTCCTGCTGCCTACCAGCAACTTCTCCTTGAAGAGCATATTGAAATCATTTTCACAAAGCGAATTCGTATTCTATTACAGTTGGCGATATTTCCCCTATATGCTGCTGAGCCTTTTCCAGGCACTCAAGGCATATCGCCGGCTGGCCTCACCCGACGACGTTCTGTCCTTTGAGACAGATGGCATTAATTTCGGAGATCTGATTTATGATTCAGTCCTGGCCGGCCAGTGGGCAACCCTTGATACTGTAGATCATCGGGTTTTCAAGCAATGCTGGCAATTTTATTTCTACAGAAGCGTTATAAAAGACATATTAAAGCGATATAACATTGAATGCGCTGTTCTCTCGCATCCATGCGGCGTTAGAGGGGGGACGAATTTCCGATATTTAGTAAGAAATAATATTGAGGTAATCAGGAGTGCCGGGTCGGGTGTGCTGATGTTTCATAAGCTTCGGACGCTTGAGGACGGCTACAGTGAAGTCTTTATCCCGGAGCAGGAACATTTCGATTATATGCTGGAAAACTATGAACGCTTTGCTTTGGGAGCGGAGCAGTTTTTACGAGTGCGATTTAATGATCAAAAAAGAGAGCTGGGAGATATTGAGGAAAACTTGGCGTTCAAAAAGGATAAGCATGTTTATACCGCGCGAGAAGAGTTTTGCAATAAATATAACCTGGACACTACAAAGAAGAACATTTTTGTCATGCTGCATGGTTTTAATGATTTCCCCCATGGGTTTGGCTGGATTATCTATCGAGATTTTTACGAGTGGTTTATGGTAACTCTTGAAATTGCGCGGAAAACCTCATCGGTGAACTGGGTTTTTAAGGAACACCCTTATTCTGCCTATTATCCTACCAGGGACCTGGATCTGAATCTTCTCTTTAAAACCATAAATGACCCGCATATTTGCTTTTTGAACAGAGATGAGGACTTTAATGCGAAAAGCCTGCTTTTTGTAGCTGATACCGTCATTACCTGCATAGGTACCGCGGGAATGGAATATTCTGCAATGGGAAAACCCTGCATACTTGGGGGAAGAACGACCTACAGCGGTTTCGGGTTTACCGTTGAGCCGAAAACCGATCACGAGTATAGACAACTCCTCAGGGCGATAAATGATCTTCCCGGTCTCACTGAGGAACAAATCAAGAAAGCTAAGATGCTTATCTACTACGAGCTGAAAATGGCCTTTGATTATGTTGATCCCTTTTTCCCCGCCTTTAATATTGAGCAGCAGAATGAGTTCACCATCGATAGCATTTTTGAAGAGTCTGTTGCTTATTGGAATAAGGTGAGCCATGATGCGAGGCGTCGGGCGGTCGCAGATATCGTGGAATTCCTGAATAACCCAGAGGCCATTCGCTATATCAATCTGAATAAACATATCTATTTTAAAGGAAAAACTCCTCGCTTTTCGCCGAACCCTTCGTTTTCCAAGCTGTGAATAAATGAGTTGGGAGAAATACTTTTCTTTTAACGCATCGCTGCGCTCCTTTATTAAAAACGGGGGCACATATATGTTCTTTTCTGTCGTTAATCGGGCAATTCCATTCGTATTGCTCCCCGTTTTAACAAAATATCTCAGACCAGACGAGTTCGGTGTTATAGCTGTTTTTACGGTGATCATGTCGGTCGCGACCCCGATTATAGGGCTTTGCAGCAATTCTGTCCTATGGCAAAAATACTTTAAACTCAACAATGAGGAACGAGTGTATTTCATCAATGATTCATATAAAATCATGGCGGGAATGTTTGTGATCGTAACGCTGATCGCAGTGACTGCTTATCCGTGGATCGAGGCATGGATAAGGATACCGCTCTTCTGGGTAGAAGTAGCACTTGTGTGCGGATTAATGAGCATGTCGGCTACCTTGACGAGCACAATCTTCCAGTTGAGAAAACAAGCGGTCAAATTCGGAGTCCTTCAGTCATCGAGTGTCGTGACGAATCTCCTGCTTTCCATTCTTTTTGTGGTGTATTTTAAACTGTCCTGGCAAGGGAGGTTACTGGCGATACTCCTGTCAAGCTTTATTATCTTTGTATATGCCGTCCACGTCAACTATAAAAATAATGACATATCATTGCAAAAAATGAGGCGTTCTCCTCAGCTATTTACTATAATGAGCCTGGGGGGAGCGCTCATTCCAACAACTGTGTCCGGTTGGGCTCTTTCGATGAGCGATAGAATTTTCCTAACGCGGCTTACCTCTCTCGATGCTGTGGGAATATATTCAATTGGCATCATGATCGGCCAGATCGTGGATGTCATTCTGAATTCATTTCATCAATCATATCAGCCCGTATTTTTTGAGGCCGTATCCCAAAATACATTTGAAAAAAGAATCCGCATTGTGCAGGTAATTTACTTGTTCATAATCTTTTCTTTGCTTGTTGCTCTCATCATCTCTTTGCTCTCTCCGTTAATTCTTCGCGTTATGGTTGACAAGAGGTATGCGGAGGCGCAGAGTATCGTGGCCTGGATAGCATTTTCAAACGCCTTTTGGTCTATCGGTGCGCTCTTTTACAATCTCATCCTGTCCGCGGAGAAGAACGGTGTTGCCTCACTTGTGAGCTACGCGACCATTATCATCAATCTGGCTGCTAATTACCTCTTTATAACAGCCTACGGAATGAGAGGTGCGGCAATCGGCAGTATGGTCTCATCAGCATCGTTTATGCTGCTGTTTGCATTTGCCTCATTAAGGTATCATCGTATGCCGTGGCTTGATACAAAAGTACTGAAGTGGAGCCTGTAAGCACGATTATGATTAAGGACATTTTAAAGAAGCTGTTGCCGGTCAAAGTAATTGCTGAGCTAAGAACGGTGCGATCAATTTTATCGGTGTTGCATAATTACTGGTATGATGCTTCACGATGCATTAAGTATTCGCTGCCCCCGCACCTCCCCGAGACCTGCGAGCAGCTGGAGGCGAGAATAATAGCCCATTATCACGTCATCGAGAAAGGCCTGTCATTAAAAGAGCCTCGACTTATGTTCGGGAAAGATATAATCGAATCGTTATTTCTCCTGCTCCGCTGCTATAAAAACAAAGGATATGATCAAAATAGATTCGCCTTCCAGACCGCCGTTTCAGTCCTGTGGGAGTATATACGTTTTCATGAGAAGCATAACTGTGAACTTAAGGAGATGAGGGAGCGATTGCAGGAAGCCTCAGCGAATCTTTGTCAAGGGAGCGGCGGAGCTCTTGCAATGGTGCGAAAGGAAGTGTTGCATAACTGCAGCGTAGACTTTGATAGCTTTGCGAGAAGCAGGTACAGTATCAGAAATTTCAGCGACGAGGATGTTCCCGTTGAATTGATATATCGTGCTGTAGCAATTGCCCAAAAAGCGCCGTCATCATGCAACAGACAGCCAGTAAAGGTATATATTATTAGAGATGAGCGCGTTAAAGCCGAAGTGCTCAATTTGCAGACCGGAAACAGAGGATTCGGATATTTGGCAAAAAATCTCCTCATAGTAACTGCCGATCTGCATGCATTCAACGGGGTTCACGAAAGGAATCAATCCTTTATAGACGGCGGCATGTTTGCCATGTCGCTTCTTTATGCGCTCCATCATGTCGGACTCGCATCATGTGCGCTCAACTGGGGGGTGACCAAAGAGAAGGATGTAATCATAAGGAGAATAGTGGGAATTAGTTCCTCAGAAAACATCGTTTTAATAATTGCAGTAGGTCATTATCCAGAACTGTTCTCTGTTGCCGTATCATCCCGGAAAAACCTGGAAGAAATTGTAATTGTTAGGTGATAGGTGTCTGCTAGGGCCAGCCTGATATGGGGAGAAGAGCGTGCAGGATAATATGATGTGTGGAATAGTGACGTTTCACGACGGAATTAACTTTGGAGCATATTTGCAGACGTATGCACTACACAAGTACCTCTTAACATTGGGGATTGGAAACGAGGTCTTAAATTATAAGGGGCTGCGACATTGGTTTAATGAATATTACATTACACTCCACACAAAAAACCCAATTTTATTTGCTGCTATTTTAAAGAAAATCTCAAAATTCAAAGAAGCTGAAAAAAGAATTAACAAAACGACCTTTCATGTGAGCACAAAGCCATTCACCGAAAGAAGGTATAAGGCCCTCTTCTTCGGGAGTGATGAGATTTGGAATTTCAGACAGCGGCAGGTTGGCTTTAATCCCTTCTATTTCGGTGAGGGATTACATGCAGATAGGTTGATATCTTATGCAGCGAGTTGCGGTAATTTGACAGAAGAGACTGTCGTGCCGGATAAGATTAAGAAGCTATTGTCAAGATTTCATTATGCCTCGGTGCGCGATGAAAGCTCAAAAAAAATAATCGAGCAGTGCATCGGCAAGCAGGTAGAGATTGTAGTAGACCCCACCTTGCTCTATGATTTCGAGAGTGAGGCAATTGATTGCCCTTATAAAGACTATATTCTCATTTACTCGACCCTCTTCGATCGGGAGATGAAGAGTAAATTAAAACAATATGCAAGGGCGAAAGGGAAAAAGCTGATATCGATCGGATACTATAATGATTTTTGCGATATGAATGAGATTTCAATAGGTCCGTTTGAGTTTCTTGGTCTAATTAAGAAGGCGGATATGGTAGTCACCAGCATGTTTCATGGCGTACTTCTTTCAGTCAAATACAACAAAAACGTGAGTATTATTGTTGACCCCTATAGAGTAAATAAACTTTCCACAATACTCAAAATACTTAGTCTTGAGGGAAAGGTTTACCGGCCTGAGCAATGCACGCTTGAACGCTTATTGGAAGAGGAAATTGATTACGCTCATATTAATGCAGTATTGAACGAGGAAAGGGCAAAGTCTGCGGACTTTATAAGAAATGCTCTTGGAATGCAATGAGAGTGATCTATACCTATGACATTTTTTCTTCACAGACTTATGGAGGAATCTCCCGGTATTTTATTGAGCTTATAAAGGGAGTTCGATCACTCGAGAAAGAGGTCGCTGTTTTCGCCGGACTCTACATTAATGAGTACATTTCGTCGTTATCGAATAAATGGGGCATTCGTGTTCCCAATCTGAAGCACACCGGTAGCTTGCGAATGAAAGTAAATGCGCTGCTGCAAGAGTGTATACTGAGCAGAGTCAGCGGCTCTCATACTGTTGTTCACCAGACATATTATTATCCTTTGAATCTAAGAAGAAATACAAAATATGTCGTGACAGTGTATGATATGATACATGAGCTTTATCCTCAATATTTATTAGACGAAGATATTTCAGCACGAAAAAAAGAGTGCTGTGAGAGGGCAGATAAGATCATTGCAATTTCAAATTCTACTAAGGACGATCTGGTAAAACTATTCAAAATCAAACCTGAAAAGATCAGTGTTATTCATCTTGCAAATTCTCTTGCATTAGATGCAACACCTTCAGACGGGTTGAAGCCTCCCTACCCTGGACCTTATCTTTTGTACGTTGGACAGCGCAGTGGATATAAAAATTATGATGGTTTATTGCAGGCCTATGCACAGTCGAAAAAGCTTATTGAAAATTATCATGTGATTTGCTTCGGAGGAGGGGCTTTCAATGACGATGAAATTGAAAAATTCAAAAAACTAAGGGTCAGCGGACGGATGCATCATGTTGGTGGCGATGATACCTGCCTTGCGCACTACTATAAACACGCCTCAGCATTTATTTATCCCTCATTATATGAAGGATTTGGAATTCCTTTGCTGGAAGCAATGGGACAATCATGTCCTGTTATCTGCTCAAACACAGGCTCCATTCCCGAGGTTGTAGGCGACGCAGGTGCTTACTTTGACCCCACCGATATCCCTTCTATTCAGCAGGCCCTGGAGGTCACACTTTTTGATGAGACTACGCTTGCCCGTCTTAAAGAGAAAGGAGCAAAGAGAAAAGCAATGTTCAGCTGGGATACGTGTGCTCGCGAAACACTTTCCTTGTACTATTCGCTGATAGGGTAGAGGATGATGGAGATGAAAATATCGTTGATGAGCGAAGAGAAGCTCTCCTCGATCTTCAGGGGGGAACCCGTACTCATAACAGGCGCCAATGGATTTACCGCTGGTTATCTTGTCCGACGACTGACTGCGTTGGGCGCGATCATTTATGGATTGGACATCCATGCACATCAAGTATCTCAAGACTATATTTATTATAATTGCGACCTTACCTCACTCGATAAGGTTATTTCCTTTGTTGACCGGAGCCGCCCTAAATTTGTATTCCATTTAGCATCTAAATCGTCAGTGGGAAGCTCCTGGGTTGATGAATGGGACACTATTGAGAACAATGTTAAGTCGACGTATAACCTGCTAAAAGCGCTTGAGATAGCTAAAATATCAACAAAGCTTATCCTTATTTCATCGGGAGAGGTGTATGGATATCTGGGCAATAAAAAGGCTGCGGTGACCGACCAGCTCAGGCCCATGAACCCTTATGCTACCTCCAAAGCAATGATGGAGATGGCGGTCCGCAGATTTCAGAACACGGAAATCGCCTGTGTCATTGCCCGCGCATATAACCACACGGGCCCCAAAAGGCCTGAAGTTTTTTTCGAAGCAGGAGTGGCGGCGCAATTTGCCAGAGCAAAAAAGGAAGGAAGAGATTCAGTGCATCTAAAGGTGGGTAACGTAGAAAATATACGCGACTTCTCAGACGTGCGCGATGTGGTTGAAAAGTATCTGTATCTGGCGTGTCAGGGGAGCGCCGGTGAAGTCTACAATGTGTGTAGCGGTGTCGGGAGATCACTGAGAGAAATAATTTCGATGCTGGAAAAGATTTCTCAGATCAAGGCATATATAGATATTGACCCGGCGAGGTTGCGCAAGAACGATATTCCATTCCTTGTCGGAGAGAATAGCATAATGATTGCCGACCGACCCATGGAGGATACTCTCAGAGATCTGTACCAGTATGTACTCGAGAACTACAGGGATGCCGGAGAATAAAGAAATGCGCATCTCGATAATAACACCAACATTAAACAACGGAAACTTTATTAGAGAGTGCATTGAAAGCGTTAGAAGCCAGACAATACCGGTCGAACATATCGTTGTTGACGGAGGCTCAAAAGACTCCACCATAGAGATATTGAAGGAGTACCGTAATATTAAATGGATCAGTGAACCTGATAAAGGTATGTACGATGCCATCAACAAGGGTTTGAAAATGGCAACAGGAGAAATCGTTGGATATTTAAACTCAGATGACAGATATTATTCTGATACCACTTACAAAGTACTGACGGCGTTTAAAAGAAAGCCTACTACGGATTTTTTATATGGAGCCTGTACCTATGTGGATAATGCCGGAAAAAAAAAGTATATCTATACGCCGTTGCCCTATTCAAACGTTTTATTAAGAAACATGAAAGGAATTCCCTGGGCTCAATCGAGCTGCTTCTGGAAAGCGGAGGTCCACCGTCAAATAGGCTGCTTTAATCCTGCTCTGCGATACTGCGGCGACTATGACTTCTTCTCTCGACTTATTTCAAATAAGTTGAGCGGGTACAGGGTCAAGAGCCCGTTGAGCTACTTTATGTTGCATGAAAATGCATTAAGCGTGAAAGCTCGAGCGGAGATGCAAGAGGAGTTCGAGAATATCTGCTCACGGTATGGGCTCAAAAGGAATCCTTTCCTTGGCTTTATCGGGCAAAGGTACTTTAACCTGATCAACCTAGATGTATATTGTGTAAGAATTCGTGAGCATTTCAGGTCGTAGGTAAAATAAAGAACATATGGTGAGTACCGTCGCTACTGAGAACAAGCCCCTTTTCGGAGTTGATTACAAATATGTGCTCTTCCACCCCATCACTGCATATATTGTAGGTTTTCTGGCGTTTCACTTGATTCCTCCCTTTTTTTCTGATGGGGGACATAATTGGTTTATCATTTTTCTCGATCTTGCCGGGGTGCTGTTTTTCAGTGTCGGCGTTGTGAATGGTGTTATGTTCAAGAGAATGTCGTTGGGCGCGACTTTTAAGATAAAGGCAATGAGAGAGGAGTTTACATTGCTGCTTCTTGCTTTTGCAGTAATTCTTTATCCTTTCAGAATTTATCGAGTCTTCCAGGAAGGCATCTATGCTTTGTTGCATTCCTATTCATGGAAATACTTGAGCAAATTTACGACAATGTATGAACTGCTGCAGGCTCCCTATATCCTGCTTTTGTGGTGCGGCGTTTTTATTGTCAGGAAAAGATATATTTTTGTTCTTCTTTTTTTTGAGTTTCTACTGCAAGTAGCTTCACTCAGTAAGACGGGAGTCTTGTTTTTTGCCATTTATGGTATAGCGGCATATGCATTTCTCAATGCCCTTACGATGAGGAGGATAAGGCAATTTGCAATCATAATAGGTGTCTTGCTGTTGGTCTCGATTATCACTGGTCAATACATACATGACGTGCGTAGCTATGCGTTCACGAGGAATTTTGACACAGCAGGGGAGGTTGAATTTAAAGTCTCATTGACTGATTCGCTTAAGCGCTTCGTAGACAGGATGAATACCCATGGAAACTATCGATTTGTAGCGGGCAATGAGGAGTACCTTGCAGAGAAGGATTTTAAGGCCCTGAAAAGTATCGCGCCCAAGCTGCTCGGGTTTGACAGAGAGTACGAGGTTAACCCGATAACACTGAGCTATGAAGCGGGGATAGCCGTTGGTTTAATAGCGCCGAGTGTTTTCAAAACGGCGACGGAATTCCCAAGAAGTATTTTCTTATATAGTTTTGGCGGCTTGTCCGCTGTTGTGTTGTTTTCGATTCTCTCTGGAGCTGTTTTCGGCTTTCTTTTCGATATTTTTTACAAAAGCAATAACCTTATGTTTATAATATTCTTCTTTCTTCTATCTCTCGGCTTTCTGGTGAAAGCTACCGGACAATTTGTTGCGACTACCGTGTTCCAATTGTTATTTGGCCTTATTACCTTTTCAATTCCGATTATACTATTTTTTGTAATGAGATTTTTTGTGCGATGGATGAGAGGTGTAGCCGCGTTTGCCTTTTAGTGCATTCTTTCTGAATGGCCAAGGCGTGGGTAATGGCCAGATAGTAAGAGGTACCTTAACTGTCTGCACTAATGAATAGACACCTCAGTGAACGCCTCCATAAAAGCAATTGCATATGATAACGATAGTAGGCAAACTGTGGCGAGAGGATTCTGAAATTGTGCGGCATTGTTGGTATTGTAAATTTTCGTAACGAAGTGGTTGACCCTTCGGTGGTCGGAGCCTCAGCGAATATGCTTGTTAAACGCGGGCCCGACGGCTTTGGTGTATGGGCCCGCGGAAATGCCGGGTTGGGACATAGACGGTTATCTATCCTCGATGTAACGTCTACGGGGGCGCAACCAATGACCTCTGAGGATGGACGATTTGTTATTACCTACAATGGTGAAATATACAACTTCAGGGAACTTCGTAAGGAGATAGGAGCCAATATAAAAAGCTGGCGTGGTACCAGTGACACTGAGGTAGCTCTTGCGGCATACACGCTCTGGGGTCCTGATTGTGTTAAGCTATTTCATGGGATGTTTGCTTTTGCAATTTGGGATAGGAAAGAGGAAGTCCTTTTTGCTGCCCGTGATCGCATGGGCGTAAAGCCGTTCTATTATCTCTCCTCAGACGAATGCTTTGCATTTGCATCACGGCCACGAGCTCTGTTCGGACTGCATGCGGGGATTACGCGAGAGCTCGATATAACGGCCCTCCGCCTTTACTTGGAAAGTGGGTACATCCCTGCCCCTTACTCAATCTATCGTGCTATCAAAAAACTACCTCCTTCCTCGTATATGCTAGTCAGTAAAAAGGAAGCACGTCTTCAACGGTACTGGGATTTCCGCTCTATCGAGCCTGAGCTCTCCTGGTCAGAGCGAAGCGAGGCGGAGTTGCTGGACGAGCTTGATCACATTGTCTCGCGTAACGTGCATTCACGGATGGTCAGTGACGTGCCGTTAGGTGCATTTCTTTCAGGGGGGATTGACAGCTCGCTCGTGGTTGCGCTTATGGCTAAGCACTCGCCGCGACCCGTTAAAACATTTACTATCGGCTTTCCTGATAAGATTTACGATGAAAGTGGATATGCTGAGGCGGTGGCGCGCCATCTGGGAACGGAACACTATTGTGAATACTTACAAGTGGATGACCTTTTAAAGCTTGTGCCTACATTTTGTGAGGAGTTCGACGAGCCTTTTTTTGATTACTCGGCATTCCCTACAATGGCGGTATCCCGGCTGGCACGAGAGCACGTTGCCGTGAGTTTATCTGGAGATGGTGGCGATGAACTCTTCGGTGGATATCACTACTATCAGATCATACAAAAGCTCCATCCTCTTTTTCGCCTTCCTGCAGCAAGCAGGAAGTTTTTGGCAGGACTTGCTGGTATGCTTCCCCAACATCAATTTAGGTTGCTCTCGGGAGCCTTACGACAACCTAGTATCCTTGCAGCATTTGCTTTTTCCAGGAGCATTGCTAAGGACTTCCCGACGTTGCTGCTTCCAGAAGCCCTTGAGGGAACAACAACTATTTATGAGCTTTTCGGGAAGGCCTCTGCATCGCTTCCTTCTGGCTTGCACCCGAGCGAGCAGTGCATGAGACTCGATGCGATATACACGCTGCCTGACGACTACCTCCAAAAGGTTGATGTGGCAAGTATGACGTTTTCACTGGAATCGAGGGAGCCTTTGTTGGATCAGGACCTTGTTGAGTGGGCAATGAAACTGCCTCTATCATGGAAAACAAGAGGACACACTAATAAGTATCTATTGCGAAAACTAGCATATCGGTATATACCAGCTAAGCTTCTTGATCGTCCCAAGCAGGGATTTAGTGTACCGATTGACAAATGGTTAAGGGGGGCAATGAAGGATTGGGCGATGGAGTGTATCTGCGATCCATCGCTTTTTAGAAAGGTCCCCCTGAGTCAGCCTAAAGTGCTTGAGTTGTTTGAATTGCACTGCAATGGCGCGAGGAATGCACATCCTCTATTGTGGGCTGTCCTTATGCTCTTAAAGTTCATTTCAATATCTGAAGGTAGTAGAGCGGATAATTCATGAAGGTTGTTATCAATGCTCTCTCTGCTCGACTCGGTGGAGGGCAGACCTACCTGAGCAATCTGTTAAGGTTCTTACCTATTGATGACAGAGATGAAATACTGATCTTTGCAACTCCCTCTCTTAAGCTGCCTGCGGAGCGTGCCAATATCAAAAGAGTCAGTACGAGCTGGCCAGTTGAAAATCCGTTTTCTCGTACGATCTGGGAAAGTGTATACTTGCCGAAACTGCTGCTCGAACTTAAAGCCGATGTTTTATTCTGTCCCGGAGGAGTCGTAAACAGTCGTCCCACAACAAGGTGCAAAATCGTAACAATGTTTCGCAATATGATTCCTTTCGATTTATCCCAAAGGAAAAGATACCCGCTCGGGTATATGAGAGTGCGCAATTGGATTCTGCAGCGCTCCATGCTACAGAGCATGAAGAGAGCTGATCTGGTAATTTTTATTTCTAAATTTGCAAGGAAAGTAATTGAAGAGCATGCTCCTGGGTGTATTAAAAAGGCTGTTATTATTCCGCATGGTATCAATTCAGAATTCAGAGTTGATGATAATTGCCCTTTGCCGAGGCCATCGTGGCTACCTAAAGAGGATTATTTCTTGTACGTCTCCACACTGGACTTCTACAAAGCACAGCTTGAGGTTGTCCGAGGCTATGCAAAACTTAAGCAGCATCGTAAAATCAGGGAGAAGCTTATTCTGGCAGGATCAGAGAACCCTCTCTATGGAAGAAAGGTGAGGAATGAAATTGCACAATTGGGCTTACAAAATGATGTTCTGATTACGGGAGCTATTCCTTACAATGAGCTTCCAAGTGTATACCAACATGCTTTTATAAATATTTTCGCATCTGAATCGGAGAACTGCCCCAATATTTTATTAGAAGCGCTTGCTGCTCGCCGCCCTCTCATCGTTTCGAATCGACCGCCCATGCCGGAGTTTGGAGGAGAGGCAGTGCTTTACTTTGATCCCACCTCATTCAATGATCTAGCTCATAAGCTTGCCTTTGTGCTCGATAATCCGGCGTGCATCAATGAGCTTTCGTTTAAGGCTGAGAAACGTGCTCTCCTCTATGATTGGAACATAACAGCACAATGTACGTGGGATGCCATCAAGGGAGTTGCATAAGCAAGGAAAAATCTGCTAAATGAGAATTCTAATTGTAACGCAATACTTCTGGCCGGAAAGCTTTAGAATTAACGATTTGGCACTAGGCTTAGAGGAAAGGGGGTATAAGGTAACGGTTTTGACAGGTAAACCCAATTACCCAAGCGGGTCTTTCTTCCCTGGGTATAGCTTTTTCAAAAGAAATAAAGAGGAATACGAAGGCATCAAGATACTACGGGTACCGCTTGTTTCGAGAGGCAACGGAGGAAAGCTTCGTCTAATGTTAAACTACGTATCGTTTGTACTTTCTGCTATGCTACTTGCGCCATTCCGCTGCCGTGATTCCTATGATATTATATTTGTCTATGAACCCTCACCGATTACGGTAGGGTTGCCTGCGCTCCTACTAAAGGCGATCAAAGGAACCCCGATAATGTTCTGGGTCCAGGACCTCTGGCCCGAAAGCCTTTCTGCGACAAATGCCATTCGGTCTCAAAGGGTTATAAAAATTATCGAACAACTTGTCCGCTTTATCTACCGCGGGTGTGACCGAATTCTGATACAATCAAAAGCTTTTTTTGAATCTATTGTAAAACTTGGTGCTGAACGGGATCGAATTCTATATTTTCCCAACAGCGCTGAGGAACTCTACCGACCAGTAGTTGTCGAGGAGGATGCCCCCGAACTTATGAAAATGCCGCAAGGATTTCGGGTTATGTTCGCAGGTAATATCGGGACTGCACAGGATTTTCCCACAATTATTGCAGCTGCCGAGCTGTTAAAGGAGTATAAGGATATCCACTGGATAATTCTGGGCAACGGACGGATGTACTCGTGGGTTAATGAGATGGTTAAAGCACGAAAACTTACTGATACCGTTCATCTCCTCGGTTGGCATCCGGTTGAGTCTATGCCGCGCTACTTTTCCATTGCCGATGCCATGCTAGTGACGCTCAAAAGAGAGGTGATTTTCTCGCTGACAATACCCTCAAAATTACAGTCATATCTTGCATGCAGTAAGCCAGTGATCGCAGCACTTGAAGGAGAAGGGGCAAGAGTGATCACTGAGGCAGGAGCTGGCCTTACAGTACCGCCGGAAGATCCCAAGGCGCTCTCGCAGGCAGTACTTGACATGTATCGTATGTCTTATGAAGAACTAATGACAATGGGAGCAAGCGGGCGACAATACTATGAAAAGCATTTTGAGCGTGCAATGCTGCTTGATCGACTAGTGGAATGCATGCAAGCGTTGAGGAAGGAACCATATCCATGCGAACCTTAATTTTAGGCGGTGATGGCATGCTGGGACACCAGCTTTTTAGTCATGTTCGCATTCGGCATGATGTTCGAGTTACCTTGCGGCAGGAGTTGGGAACCTATCAGAGGTTCAAACTTTTTACTGAGGACCATACGTATGCAGGAGTCGATGTGCGAAATATGGATCGACTTATGGAGGTAGTTGGTGATTTCCATCCTGAAGTTATCGTCAATGCAGTTGGTATTGTAAAGCAGCGAGAAGAAGCTAAAGAGTATCTCCCTAGCATTGAGATAAATTCTCTCCTGCCGCATAGACTTGCTATGCTCTGCAAGGCCATCGGGGCACGGCTGCTTCATGTGAGTACTGATTGTGTTTACTCGGGTAAAAGAGGAAATTATAAGGAAGGTGATCTCGCTGACACAGAAGATTTGTATGGGAAAAGCAAATGGTTAGGCGAAGTGAGTGGCACAAATTGTATAACGCTCAGAACATCGATAATCGGCAGAGAGCTCTCTCGTAAAGCAGGCTTGTTTGAATGGTTTCTTGCCCAGCAAGGCTTAGTGAAAGGGTATAGAAATGCCATTTTTTCCGGCTTTACGACAATTGAGCTGAGTCGCATAATTGAGAAAATAATGGTTGAGCATCCCGAAGCGTCGGGAATCTATCATGTCTCGAGCGAACCGATTAGCAAGTTCGATCTCTTAGTACTGATTAAAAAGGCGTTGAAGCTTTCTGTTGAAATAGCCCCCCAGGACGAATTTAAATGTGATCGCAGTTTGGATTCCACCAAATTTCGTAGTGAATTCATGTATTCTCCTCCCTCATGGGAGGACATGATTTATGAGTTAGCCACTGTTTACAAAGGAGTTTCATTATGATACTAGAAGACAAAACCATCTTAGTTACCGGTGGTACTGGGTCAATGGGTCAGATCTTTGTCCGCAGGGCATTAACAGGAGAGTTGGGCACCCCCCGAAAAATAATTGTGCTCTCAAGAGATGAGGCGAAACAGCATGAAATGCGAATGTCATACCTTCATAAGCTGGTAGCTACCGATGAGGTAATCTATCGCAACTTCATGAATGTCCTTGAGTTCCGCATCGGGGATGTGCGCAACTATGCTGATATCTGCGCTGCCATAAAGGATGCTGATATTGTGGTAAACGCGGCTGCGCTCAAACAGGTGCCAACGTGTGAGTATTTTCCTAGCCAGGCGGTTTTAACCAACTGCATGGGAGCGATCAACATAACACGCGCCATAGAGGAGAATGATTATCCTGTTACTACCGTCATCGCTATAAGTACCGATAAAGCATGCAAGCCGGTAAATGTTATGGGCATGACGAAATCTCTCCAGGAAAGAATTTTTACAGCAGCAAACATTTTGAACAAGAAAACACGTTTTATATGCGTGAGATATGGTAATGTACTTGCATCGCGGGGATCGGTAATTCCCCTATTCCATGAGCAAATAAAGAGCGGCGGACCGGTAACGGTTACGGTTCCTGAAATGACCAGATTCCTCTTAAGTCTTGATCAGGCAGTGGATACGGTGTTTGCGGCGTTGCGAGAGGCAAAAAGAGGGGAAACGTACGTGCCCAATGCTCCGGCAGCGGCCGTGCTTAATATAGCTAAAGCGCTCATCGGCAATCGTGGTATTGAAGTCAGAATTACCGGAATTCGACCGGGGGAGAAAATGCATGAGATCATGGTGTCTGAAGAAGAGGCTAATCACTGTGTCAAGCGCGGTGATTACTATGCTATCAAGCCGATGCTTCCAGAACTGAGAGAGAGCGACGACCAGGAGCCGAATGTGTTAACTAAGGAGTTTAGCTCTGCGGATACCGTTCTCGACTTCGAGGGTACGGTCGGGTTATTGAAAAAACACTATTTGATGCCGGAGGATTCCAGCCCCTCTCAAGGCAGAGAATTGTTAAGATAGTGGTGGAGCTACTCATAAAGAATTGAATAAGGGAGAAACTCTTTAAATGAAGCTTATAACGTTATTGGGCACTCGTCCCGAGATCATAAAATTATCCATGGTGATACGTGAGATGGACTGTCATGCGAATCACATACTGATCCATACAGGGCAGAACTATGATTACGAGCTTAATGAGATATTCTTCAAACAGTTAGAGCTCAGGAAGCCAGATTATTTTCTGAATGTTGCTGCAGAAACTATTGCACAAACTATAGGGAATGTGATCGCAAAGTCAGATGATGTTATGGAGAAGGAACAGCCGGATGCGCTTCTTCTCCTTGGCGATACGAACAGTTGTTTGGCAGCAATAGCGGCAAAGAGAAGGAAAATCCCCATCTTTCATATGGAGGCGGGGAACCGATGTTTTGACCAGCGAGTGCCTGAGGAAATAAATCGGAAAATTGTAGATCACATAAGCGATATCAATATGACCTATACGGAGCACGCACGACGCTACCTCCTTGCTGAAGGGATACGACCTGAGACGGTTATTAAAACCGGTTCACCGATGAAAGAGGTGCTCACGTATCATATGCCCAAGATACTCGAATCAGATATCCTGAGCCATCTCCAGGTGGAGCCCGGAGCATATTTCGTCGTAAGCGTTCATCGTGAAGAGAATGTGGATAATCAGGCGAACTTCAATGAGCTTATGGGATCCCTGCAAGCGATTGCTCAGAAATATCAAAAGCCCATTATTGTCTCAACGCATCCCCGCACGAGGAAGAAGCTCGAGCACATGGGGATGCTCGAGCTGGATACACGTATTCGTTTTTTCAAACCGATGGGATTTCTTGACTATATAAAGCTCCAGATGAACGCTTTTTGTACTGTTTCAGACAGCGGTACGATCACCGAAGAAGCTTCGATCCTCAACTTTCCGGCCGTAATGATTCGCCAAGCACATGAACGACCCGAGGGCATGGATGAAGGTGTTCTCATTATGTGCGGCCTTAAGCCGGAGAGCGTCATAGAAGCAATAAGAATTGTGACTGCTCAGCATTTGATGACCGGACGTGCGTTCACTATGGTACGGGATTACGACACCGAATGTGTTTCTAAAAAAGTTTTACGCATTATTATGAGCTATACTGACTATATCAACCGCACGGTGTGGTTTAGGTAAATCCTTTGGTGCTGATGCTGTGTCTACACTTCTGATAACGGGAGCAACGGGCTTTATAGGTGAGGCACTTTGCAAGAGAGTGACCGCTGAGGGAGCACGGGTACGAGCGACTATTCGTACCGGATTACAAAAGGAGCGGGTTCTTGGAGGCATTGGTGCTCTCCATATAGAATCAATCGGCCCTGATACTGACTGGACGCATGCTCTTGACAAGGTAGATGTAATTGTTCATCTCGCCGCACGCGTCCATGTGATGCAAGAGAAGGCCGAGGATTCTCTTCAGGAGTACAGGAGAGTTAATGTAGAGGGTACGCAGCAGCTTGCCCGAGCAGCGATAAACGCTGGGGTCAAACGCTTCGTCTATATAAGCTCAGTGAAGGTAAATGGAGAACATACGAACGATATTCCTTTTACGGAAAGAGATAAACCGAATCCCCAGGACCCCTATTCTATCTCGAAGCTTGAAGCCGAACAATCGCTTCGCGCAATAGCACAGAAAGCCGGGCTTGAGGTTGTGATACTCAGACCTCCTCTTGTTTACGGTCCAGGCGTCAGAGCCAACTTTCTGCAGCTAATGAAATTAGTCTACTCTGGTGTTCCTCTCCCTCTTGGCGGCATCGGAAATGCAAGGAGCCTAATCTATCTAGGTAATCTGGTTGATGCAATAATGAATTGTATCCAGCATCCCGGAGCGGCCAACAAAACCTTTTTAGTGAGCGACGGAGAGGATTTGTCCACGCCGGAGTTGATCAGGCGGTTGGCGTCAGCTTTGAATAAACCCGCCCGCCTTGTGCCTGTCCCTCCCTCGCTGCTGCGGTTAGCCGGAGCCGTCACGCGTAAGTCCGCTGAGGTGGAACGGTTGACGGGCTCTTTAGTGATCGATAGCTCGAAAATCCGCCGCGAATTGAACTGGACGCCTCCGTTCACCGTAGACGAGGGGTTGAAGCGTACGGCAGAATGGTACGTAGAAGCTAAAAGGAAGGTGGGAGCTTGACGGACGGCTCATAATGTAGCTACAATAGCCATATAGCCTGGAGGTGACCTATGACCGTAGTCGGCGTGCGTGATTTGAAAAATAAATTGACTCAATATCTCGACATGGTAAAAAAAGGCGGGCAGGTGATTGTCACCGACCGAGGGAAGCCCATTGCGATTATTCATGACCTTACCGGCATTGAAGTAAATGCCGGGCAGGATGAAATTCTTGCTTCACTTGCCTCAACCGGCAAGGTTCGCCTTCCTGTCAGAACCGGTAGCGTTAAGAGGTTCGATGGTGTCTCGATTAAAGGCAAAAGTATCACCGATACTATTCTAGAAGATCGCAGATGATCTATTTCGATACAAGCGCTCTCGCCAAAAAGTATCTTAAGAAAGAGAAGGGGCGGAGTAAGGTCCTTGAACTGCTCGAATCGAACCCGCAGCGCCTTGTATCGTCGGCCTTGACGCAACTCGAGGTCGTATCAGCTCTTACCAGAAGACAAAAGGATATCGCCGGTTTCGAGAAGGCTATCGAGGCGTTTAGCGATGATTGGGAAACCTTTGTTATATGGTCTATCGACAGCGATATTATCGATGATGCAATCGGTCTGGTCGAACGTTACAGGCTCAAGGCCGCAGACGCAATCCATCTTGCGACAGCACGAAATGTGCGGCGCCACACAAAGGACCAGCTTCTTGTGGTGAGCAGTGACCATGAGCTTCTGGCAGCGGCGAAGCAGGAGGGATTGCTTGTTATGGACCCTGAGGCCGCTTGAATCCTCATCTCTCAACTTCTTAACTGCCATGTTCCCAAGCTCTCAGGTTCTTAACTGCTGTGCAATGAGAGGTTTGACTTCTAAAATGGTAATACTTAGAATATAGGTAATACCATTTTGGAGGTAAGAGAATGCCTGCGATAACAAAAAAGGGGCAAGTGACGATACCCAAGCCTTTCAGGAAAAAGCTTCAGATCAAGGAAGGAGACCACCTTATTTTCGAGATAAAGGACGAAATGCTGATTGTGAGAAAGAAGGAACGGAGGTCCATACTTAATCTCGGCGGTATTGCAAAAGGCAGGAAGATCGGTATCGGAGATGAAAGGGAGTATACAAAGAAATCGGTCTCGAAGAAGGTTGCCAAAGAGGGCTTGAGGGATGGATGACCCCATCTTTATCGACACGAATGTATTCATGAGGTTCTTTGTCAGGGATATAGAGTCTTTTTATCAGAAGGCAAAGGGGCTTTTTGAAAGGGCAGAGAAGGGAGAGGTACGGCTTGAAACAAGCGACCTGGTTATTGCTGAAATTGTTTGGGTACTTGAGTCATACTATGGCTTCTCAAGGACCGAGATAAAAGAGGTAGTCGATACGATCCTTGAAACAAAAAATATCAGAGTGGCTAACCACGCCAGAGTCAAGGAGGCAGCCGGCCTTTATGTGTCGGGGAGGATGGATTTTATTGATGCCTACAACATTGCTTATATAAGAGCAAAGGAGTACAAGAGAGTTGCTACTTTTGATGTAAAGCATTTCAAGAGTATCGAAGGGATTGCGCTTATTTGGTGATCCCCTCACGTCCTGGCTTCCCTCCTTTCATGCAATCAGCAATAGGTATGAAGCGTTTGTTCGATTTCTCCCTGGCATTGGCGCTGCTGCTGCTCCTCAGTGCGCCCATGATACTTATAGCCGTGCTGATACGGCTGACCTCCCGCGGGCCGGTCTTGTATTGGTCCGACAGGATCGGGATTGACAATAGGATTTTCAGAATGCCAAAATTTCGTACGATGAGCGTTGATACCCCTCCTGTCGCAACCCATCTCTTAAAGGAGCCCGATCAGTTTCTCACTCGGATAGGAAAATTTCTGAGGAGGACGAGCCTGGATGAATTGCCCCAGCTTTTCAGCATCCTTCAAGGAGACATGAGCTTTGTCGGACCGAGGCCAGCCCTTTTCAATCAGGACGACTTGATAGCGCTCAGAACCGAGAGGGGAGTCCATAGGCTTATCCCGGGGCTGACCGGTTGGGCGCAGGTCAACGGCAGGGATGAGCTTCCGATCCCGGTAAAAGTAGGATATGATGAATACTATCTAAGGCATCATTCTTTTTTATTGGATCTCAAGATATTATGGATGACGTTTTTTAAAGTCGCCCGCAGCGAGGGCGTGCAGCATTAAACAGGATGAACAGGGGGGAACCAATGAATAGCTCAGTAAAAGGCCTGCTCCGTCCTACCCATTTCAGAAGATTTCTCTTCTTCCTCCTCGCCGATATCCTGGTCATCATCGCCTCTCTCTATCTCTCCTTCCTGCTCAGGTTCGATTTTACACTCGATTCCACGTATCGGCAAATGTTTTACCGGGCGCTGCTCTTTTTTGTCACCGTCAAAGTGGCCGCCTTCGCACTCTTCAGGATGTACCGCATGACATGGCGCTATGTGGGGATCAATGACCTGTGCAATATCGTCACCGCCCTTGTCGTCTCCAATTCCGTGCTCATGGGCTTGCTCATCGTTCCGTTCCCTGCGGCATTCCATTCTCTGGCATTCACCCATCTCAGCAGTTTTCCGAGGAGCATTTTTCTTATCGATGGGGTTATCTCACTCCTTCTCCTCTCGGCGCTGCGCATTTCGAAAAGGCTTTATCTCGAGGTGATCAATAAGAGAAGACTGTCGGGTGAGGGGAAGAGGACGGTTATCGTCGGAGCGGGGAATACGGGCGAGATGATCCTCAGGGATATGGTCAAACAGAAATTCTCGGAATTCTACCCGGTGGCGCTGCTCGACGATGATACGAGGAAGGTCGGCGCCTATCTGCACGGGGTCAAGGTGTCCGGTGCAACAAGGGAACTGAAAAAGACGGTTGCGGCATACAATGCGGAGGCGGTGATCATCGCTATTCCCTCCCTCGATCACAAGACGCTGAAAGGCATCTATAACGCTGCCAAGGAAGCAGAAGTCGATACCATCAAGATCGTCCCGCGCATTTACGATTTCCATAGGCCGGATATCAACCTGAAGAGCCTCGAGGAGATCCGGATCGAGGACCTTATCGGCCGGCAGGCGGTGGAGGTCGATTTTGATGCAATAGAAGGGTTCCTGAAGGATAAGGTCATTCTCGTCACCGGCGCAGGGGGATCGATCGGCTCGGAAATAACTACGCAGGTCTGCGCCTTCCATCCCCGGAAGGTGATTCTCTTCGATATCGACGAGACGGAGCTGCACACCATGCACCTCCGGCTCCAGAAGGGCTTCCCCTACCTGGTGGAGAGGGTGCATTTCATTACAGGAGACATAAGGGACGGCAGGAGAGTCAGGGAGGTCATGGAGGCCTTTGCTCCCGAGATCGTCTTTCACGCGGCGGCCTACAAGCATGTGCCGATGATGGAGTTCAACCCCAAGGAAGCGGTAAAGGTGAACATGTTCGGCACTTATAATCTCGCAAAGGCGTCGGTCGATCACGGCGTTGAAAGATTCATAATGGTCTCGACCGACAAAGCGGTGAGACCCACGAGCATTATGGGCGCCACAAAGAGGATGGCAGAGTATATCTGCAGGGCGTTCAACAGCAGCCAGCCATCAGCCGTCAGCTCTCAGCTCTCAGCAATCAGCGATCAGCAGCCGGCAAGCGGCGATCAGCAGGCGAAGACCGAGTTCGTATCAGTGCGCTTCGGCAATGTCCTCGGGAGCCGGGGGAGCGTCCTGCCCCTCTTTCTCGAGCAGCTGAAGCACGGCGGCCCCCTCACTATAACGCATAAAGAGATGAAGCGGTATTTCATGACCATACCCGAGGCGGTCTCCCTGGTGCTCCAGGCGTCCGTGATCGGCAAAGGGGGTGAGGTGCTCGTCCTCGATATGGGAGAGCCTATACGGATCGTGGACCTGGCCGAAGAGCTGATACGCATTCACGGGCTGGAGCCCTACAAAGACGTGGACCTCGAGTTTGTCGGCCTGAGGCCCGGAGAGAAGCTCTTCGAAGAGATACTCACCGCTGAGGAAGGTACCACCGCGAGCAGGCACGAGAAGATATTCGTGGCGAACAACAGGGAGAAGTATTCGCAGGCCGAGATGCAGGAGATCCTGGGAGAGTTCGGGACCGCAATCCAGGGTGCCCTGAGAGGGGAGGAGAAAAAGATCAGGGACCTGCTCCGGCGCTACGTCAGGCATTTTGACAGCGAGACGAGCGGACCGCCCGCCCCCTCGGCCCGCAAGGAAGAGCTCCGTGCCGATTGACATAACTGCCCTCATTATGATAATTTTTCTGATAGCCTTTTTGACAGGCAGGTCTTTGCTGTTCTCTCTAAAAGACCCCGGAAGCAACGGAAGAAGGCTGTACAGCGTATCACGCGGGTGTAGCTCAGCTGGTAGAGCACAACCTTGCCAAGGTTGGGGTCGCGGGTTCGAATCCCGTCGCCCGCTCCATTAAGACACGTTATAGCGTTGTGCGTTCAGCGTCGTGCGTTAAAAGCTCAAATAGACTTATTCTATTAAGGGATTAGCACGCTATAACGCAGAGCGCTGTACGCTGCACGCATAAATCGGCGACGTACCCAAGTGGCAAGGGAGAGGTCTGCAAAACCTTTATTCAGCGGTTCGAATCCGCTCGTCGCCTTTCAAAAAAACCAGCCGTCAGCTCTCAGCAATCAGCCTTCAGCAAACGGAAAACAGCTTTCAGCTCTCAGCAAACGGCGTAAAAACTTAAGAGTGATCCTCTGTCTTCTCTTTGTCAGGCTTCTGATTTCGGAGGGGCGATAGCAGGAGAGTCAGGTAGCTTGTTGTCTCGGTCTCTGTTTTGGTACTTGCTGAGAGCTGACGGCTGATTGCTGAGAGCTAATACTTCATCATCTCCAGGTAGTCCCTGAGATCCGTCTCGTCCGCCCCTTTCGCCGTAATGAGCCTCTCCCTGACATCGTCGATAAACTTTTCCCGGTCGCCCCGGTAGGCGGTGTCGGTCTCGATCGCCCGCGCAAGAAGCGCTGCGGCATCGCCGTACCTGCCCTGCCGGTTATAGGAGAGCGCCAGCCAGTAGTAGGGGAGCGCGAAGGAAGGGGCCCGCTTGATCGAGTCCTTGAATGCATCTGCCGCGCGGTCGTACCGCCCCTGCCGGTAGTACGAGACGCCGAGATTATAGAAGGCCCTCTCGGGAGTCTGGTAGAGGGGGTTGGAAAGCGCTCTGGTGAAGGCTTCGATCGCCTTGTCCCAGTTATTCTCGCGGATATAAGTGATGCCGAGATTGTTGTACGCCTCGGAATAGGAGTCGTCGGCCGATACCGCCCGGAGGAAGAGCTGCTGCGCCTGCCGGTACTCGTCGAGCTGCAGATAGACGATGCCGAGGCTGTTCAATATCTCCTTGTTGTCCGGGTCGATCTGCAGGGCCTTCTGGAACTCGACGAAGGCCATCTGGAGGCTCCCCTCGTTAAGGTAGGAGATCCCCATCTTGTGGTGGAAGTCGGCTTCCCTCTGCTCCTCGGGCGGCAGTGTTGCACACCCTGAGGCAAGGAGCAGGACCACGAGAGCAGCGGCGATGGCATTGCTCAAACGCATGCCTCCAGTTTATATCATTCCCCGGTCTCCAGGCAACATCATGAGCCTGCCCTTTCACCGTCATCCTGCCCGGCCTCTTTTCTGCTGCCATTCATCTTTCGGGCTACCAGGTCGAGGAGCTCTTCCGCCTTTGTCAGCGCCTCACGCGCAGTGAGATTCCTGAGATCGAGCTCGAAGCCGTCGGGCAGGAACCGGAGCGGCGTATCCTTGGTCGACGAGGAGAGGGCGAAGAGGATTTTCAGGAGCCGGTCGAAAAAGTCGGCGGGGATATCGTAAATGCCTTCGGTATCGAGGACGAAGAGGAAGCGGTACCGCCCCTCGAAATCCGTCACCCTATCTATGAAGAGGCGTTTGGCGAGGAGCTTCATCCTCATGACCGCGATGAGATTCTCGACCTCCTCTGGAAGCCTGCCGAAGCGGTCGAGCAGCTCATCCCTGATCTCTCCCAGCATCTCAGGGGCAGCGGCGGCGGATATCCTCTTGTAGACGCTCAACCTGAGGGTTATATCGGTTATATACTCTTCCGGAATGAAGGCGGAGAGGCGCAGTCTCATCTGCGGTTCGAGCTCTTCCCTTATTTTCTCCCCCTTGAGCTCCGCCACTGCCTTCTCGAGCATCTCCATGTACAGGTCGAAGCCGACCCCCTGTATGTAGCCCGACTGCTCGGGCCCGAGCAGGTTCCCCGCCCCCCGTATCTCGAGGTCCTTCAGCGCGAGCCGGAAGCCTGCGCCGAGATAGCTCATCTCCTGTATCGCCTGGAGCCGCTTCCGCGCGTCATCGGTGAGGATATCCTCCCCGGGGATGAGGAAATACGCATAGGCCTGCACCGAGCCCCGGCCGACCCTCCCCCTGAGCTGGTAGAGATCGGCGAGCCCGAAGGTATCCGCCCGGTCCACGATGATCGTATTGGCGATCGGGATATCGATGCCCGATCCGATGATCGCCGTGCTGACGAGAACCGTGATCTCCCGGTTGAGAAAGCGGAGCATCACCGTTTCGAGCTCCGACTCATCCATCTGCCCGTGGGCGATGGCGATGCTGGCCTCGGGCGCCAGCTTCTTTATGAACGAGGCTACCTTCTCGATGCCGTGGATCCTGTTGTGCACGAAGAAGACCTGTCCCTCCCTGCCGAGCTCCCGCTCGATCGCCTCTTTGATCGTCTTGTCGTTGAAGGCAGTGACCACGCTCCGCACCGCGAGACGCTCTTCGGGAGGCGTCTCTATCGTGGTCACCGACCGTATACCCGAAAGCGACATCTGGAGGGTCCGCGGTATCGGCGTTGCCGTCAACGTGAGGATATCCACGCCTTTTTTCAGCTCCTTGAGCCGCTCCTTCTGCGCCACGCCGAAACGGTGCTCTTCATCCACGATCAGGAGCCCGAGATCGTGGAACTGAATGCGCTTATTGAGCAGCATATGGGTGCCGATGACGATGTCCGTTTCGCCCCGTGCAAGGGCCTTCACCGAATCGTTCAGCTCGCTCCTGCTCCTGAACCTGCTGAGCGAGTCGATCTTCACCGGGAACCCCGAAAACCGCGTCTTGAACGTCCGGTAGTGCTGCTCGGCGAGCAGGGTGGTCGGCACGAGCACGGCGACCTGCGTGCCGTCGTACACCGCCCTGAAGGCCGCCCGTACGGCGACTTCGGTCTTACCGTAGCCCACGTCGCCGCAGATGAGCATATCCATGGGCACATCGGTGTGCATAAGCTTTTTGATCTCCTCTATCGCTTTTGCCTGGTCCGGCGTCTCTTCATAGGGAAAGAAGTCGTCGAACTCGCGGTGGAGGGCGGTATCCTCGCTGAAGGAGAAGCCCCGCGACACGGTCCGCTCGGCATAGAGCCTGAGCAGCTTGTCCGCCATCTCCCTGACCCGCTCCCTGACGCGCTGCTTGGTCTTGAGCCACCGCTTCCCCCCCAGCCGGTCGACAGCCGGGAGATGCCCCTCTCCGGCGCTGTACTTCTGGAGCTTCCCGATACTGTGGAAAGGAATGTAGAGCCGGTCGCCGCTCGCATACTCCAGGACGACAAGGTCCTCTTCGTAGCTGTCGGTCTGCTGGCGCTGGAGGCCGGCGAACTTCCCGATGCCGTGGTCCTTGTGCACGACGAAGTCGCCGGGCTTGAGGTCATCGATGCTGAAGAGCAGCCGCGAGGCCTTCGACTTCCTGAGCGGGCGGTAGGCGGGCCGTTCGCCGAAGATCTCCCTGTCCGTCAGCAGGAGCACCTCGCCGAGGCGGAGCGCGGACGAAAGCCTGCCTGTGGCGATGCAGAGCGCGCCGTCGTATGCACCCAGAGCACCGGTACGCACCACGGGGGCTATGACATCGCCCTCGTGGAGTATCTCTTTCAGCCGCTCTGCCTGGGCCTCTGAAGGCAGAACGACGACCGTCCTCGCCGCTGCCCGCGCCAGCGCCTGCGGGATGTCTTCGATGCCCTTCCGCTCTTCCGGCAGGATCCCCATCCCTTTCACCGTGAGCTCTCCCGCATCGATCCCTTCGCCGGCAAAGGGCATATGCGAAACCCTGATATACCCGGCGCCATCGCGCTCAGATGCCGGAGCGCTCTCCCTGTCCCCGTCCCCACGCCTGCCCGCCTCGACCCTGCCCGCCTCGACAATGAATACCTCTCCGGTATTCCGGCTATGCAGGGCTTCGATAAGATCGACCGAGAGGTCGCCCTCTTCGGCAGGGAGAAGCTGCTGCTCCTCGACCTCTCTCAGGGAGCGCTGGGTCTCGATATCGAAGGTCTTGATCAGGTCTATCTCGTCCCCGAAGAACTCTACCCGCAGAGGCGCATTCTCGGTCGTCGGATAGATATCGAAGAGCCACTCGCGCTGGCTGAACTCTCCCTTTTCGACCACCACGCTCACCTTCCGGTAGCCGAGCCGTATGAGCGTATCGCCCAGGGTATCCCGCTCTATGGAAAGCCCCTTCCTGAGTACGAACGGGCCGGTCCCGAGCTCGGGAAGAGAGAGGCCTGTCCGGCAGGCCTCGGGAGAGGTGATGATCCGGTAGTCCCTGCCCTCTCCCTTGCCGAAGGCTTCCCTGAGCACCCGTACCCGCTCCCCGACAGAAGACGGGTCGAGAGGGGGCGGCAGATACGCTATCTCGGCACGATGGGCAGACCCTTCCCGGAGGGTTTCGAGAAAGCGGAGGTCGCTATGCAGCATCCTGGCCGACTCGGGAGACGACTCGACGACGATGAAAGGGCCCTCGACAGAGAGGAGGAGCAGGGCGAGGTGAGGCGTCGAGATGTTGTAGATCCTCCGCTCACGGTGCGCAGCGAGGCGCTCCAGAAGCTCCTCAGCGTGGCTTTTTAAAAGAGAATATACCGTGGACATCATGTTGTACTTTCCTGTCAAATGCTCTCCGGGGGAAAATGCACTTCCTCTATTTTACCCCGTTATCACCGCCGATTTCTCCCTTGCCGCTCATTCCTTCTCAGCGTTTTTGACTTAAGTCATAGCCCGGCACGGCGAAATAGGCGATGATTGTCTTAGCTCGAACAATTCGTACGCCGGAGCGGGAGGTGCATGAGCATGAAGCTGCAACACTTCTTCTCGAAAATGAAGGGCGGGGCGGTATGCCCGCCGGGGGCGTGCCCCCAGGAGATCGCCTGGGCCTTCATAGGGTCGGTTATCGGCATCGGCATCTGCGGGTATATCTCGTCGCAGTTCCTCGAGCCGCGGGAGCTGACGCTTATCATAGGCTCATTCGGCGCCTCCGCAGTGCTCGTCTATGCCGCTATCAAGAGCCCCCTCGCCCAGCCGAGGAACCTCGTCGGCGGCCATATCCTATCAGCGCTCGCAGGGGTGGCGTGCTACAAGCTTTTCGGCGGAACGGTCTGGGTGGCTGCTGCGCTCGCCGTCTCTGCCGCCATAGCGGCGATGCTCGCGACCAGGACCCTCCATCCCCCCGGAGGGGCGACGGCGCTCATCGCCGTTATCGGCGGCGAAAAGATACATAGCCTCGGCTTCCTTTATGCCCTCGTCCCCGCAGGCGCCGGCGCGCTCATCCTCCTGATCGTCGCCCTCATCGTCAACAACCTGGCACGAGACCGGAAGTATCCCGAATACTGGGTGTAGAAGCGGGAGGGCCTGGTGAGCCCTCCCGGCCCCTCCCGGGAAGGAAGAGTTAACGAGCGGCTGTTTTCTGCGGTGGCGCTGCCGGAGCGGGAGCGGCTGCGCCGAGGATCTCGACCTCGCCGCTGCCGAAGTGGTACATCGCGGTAACGACCTTGAGCTCGCCCTTCTCGATGAGATGCTTCAGCACCGGGCTCTTCCTGAGCATGTAGTTCTGCGAGAGCAGGACGTTTTCCCTGATCGCGTTATTCAGCATATCCTCTCTGCTGCCGCCCTTCATCTGGGCCTTCTTCACCGCCGGCATTATCTTCCTGACGATCGCGCCGATGTTGCCTTCCGGCTTTCCTTTTGCATCGAGCGTGGCGGCGACGGCGCCGCACTTCTCATGGCCGAGGATCACGAGGAGCGGGGTATGGAGGTGTTCCGCAGCATATTCGATGCTGCCGAGGGTGACAGGATCGAGCACATTGCCGGCAACCCGCACCACGAAGACATCCCCGAGGCACTGGTCGAAGATGATCTCGGGGGCCACCCGCGAATCGGAACAGGCGACGACGATCGCCGAAGGATTCTGGCCGAGCGTGCAGGCCTTTCTTTTGGCATCGAGATCGTATTTTTCCGGTGCCAGGGAAACGAACCGCTTGTTTCCCTCCATCAACTTGGCGAACGACTCCTCGCCTTTCGCGACCAGTCCGAAGACAATCCCGGCAGAGGCGAGCACGACGAGCACCAGCGAGACTGCAAGTCCTCTCTTCATCATGTAAGAGACCTCCCGTTCAAAAAATGGTCTGCTGCATGAAATGCAGCCTTATATAATGCAAAGCACGAGACAGAATGAGAACTATATGATATCACGAGGAGCCGCTCTTTGTCTCAGGAAGGCACGAGATCTTTCTGACTATCTCGGTCGTCGACCGGCCGCACACATACGGAAGACTCCGGACCTCGGCTACGATATCGGCGCCGACGATATCCTCTCTCTTCCAGTCGCCGCCCTTCACCAGGACATCGGGACGGAGATACGCGATCAGCTCATAGGGGGTATCCTCGGTGAAGAGCGTTACATAGTCCACCATTTCGAGAGCGGCGAGCACCTCGGCCCGCTCTGCTTCGGGGGTGATGGGGCGGTTCGGCTTGAGCCGCCGCACCGAGGCATCGGTGTTGAGGCCGACGACGAGGACATCGCCGAGCCGCTTCGCCTCCCTGAGATACCTGATATGCCCTATATGAATGAGGTCGAAGCAGCCGTTGGTAAAGACGAGCCTCTTTCCCTCCCGCCTCAACGAGACAGCGATATCCTTCAACGCCTCCCAGGTAACGACGCTACCCATGCGCTGCCAGCAGTTCCTTTGCCTTCTCGAGTATCTCCCGGTCGCTCTTGTATGCCACCTCGGAAACCGCGGCCTCGAGCGGAACCCAGCGCGCCTCATCGACCTCGGCAGAGGCGCCGGCGAGCTCGCCGCCCACATACTCGACCAGGAAGAACGTGACCGTCTTGCGGTACTTCACGTTCTCGTTCTTCTGATAGAACCAGTAGGACTTGTCGCCGAGTGAGCCTACGATCCTGCCGGTCAGGCCCGTCTCCTCGCCTATCTCCCGGAGGGCGGTCACTTCGGCCTTTTCCCCCTTGTCGATGATCCCCTTGGGAAGCGTCCATACCGTCCTGTCCCTTGTGGCGATGAGCGCCACCTCGACCGCCGTTCCGGTCCTCCTGAAGACGACGCCTCCTGCCGAGCGCAGATGTTTTATCGTTGCGGGCTTCATACTAATCCGTAACGGGTAATCCGTAATGCGTGGTCCGTGAAAGACAAGGCTTCTGATCCCCTCCCGTCTCTTTACCCATTACGCGCTACGCACCACGCGTCACGGTTGTTATGGCAGCGGCTTGCCGCTGATGATCCTGAATATGTCGTTGTAAAAGGCGAAGAGCATCAGCATGATCAGCAGGGCGAGGCCGATACGCTGGGCGACCATCACCGCGGTCTCGCTCAGGGGCTTTCCGGTGATCGCCTCGATCCCGAGGAGCAGGATATGGCCCCCGTCGAGCACCGGCACCGGCAGAAGGTTCAATATGCCGAGATTGATGCTGATGACGGCAGCAAAGACGAAGAAGCTCATCGGCCCTGCGGCTGCCTGCTTCTCGGCGAGCTGGAAGATGAGGATAGGCCCCCCTATGGTCTCGGCGGGGATGACCCGCTGAATGAGCTTTACAATGCCGACGAGCGTGATCTCGATGATCTCCCAGGTCTTGAGGAAGGCGTTCCTGAAGGCGGTGGGAAGGTCCTCTTTCACCATGGCGGTCTCGCCGGAGTGCGTTATCCCGATAACGCCGATCTCCTCGATCTCGCCGAAGATATTGGGGATCTTCTTTACCTCGGGGGTGACGGTGACGGTCCGGGAGTCTCCGTTGCGCAGCACCGTAAGCGCAACGGGCTTTTGCGGATGCTCGCGTATGATCTCGGTCATGTCGGTCCAGTAGTGGATCGGCGTACCGTTCACCTCTTTGATGACATCGCCCTTGGCAAGCATCGCCCGTGCGGCAGGGGTGTCCGGCATGACATCGCCGACAACGGGAAGGAGGGTCGGTACCCCGGCGAGGTAGACGAAAAAGAAGACGACCACCGCGGTAAGAATATTGAACAGCGGACCCGCCAGGATAATGAGGACCCGCTTGTACGCAGGCTGATGCCTGAAGGAGCGCTCCCGCTCGGACGCTTCGGCATCTTCCTCCACCTCGCCGATATCTTCCTGCCCGAGCATCTTTACATAGCCCCCCAGGGGAACGGCGGAGAGGAGGTATTCCGTCTCGCCGATCTTCCTTCCGATCACCTTCGGCCCGAACCCGAGAGAGAACTTGAGCACCTTGACCCCGCTCCATTTGGCCAGCAGGAAATGGCCCAGCTCATGGATGAATATCAGGAAGCCGAAAAGGACAACGGCCGAGATAATGCTCATTCAGGTAATTCCTCCTCCGGATCAGCTCATAGCAACGGCAAACAGCTCATAGCTCATAGTATACACAATTAATTATCGTGCCTTTGCCATGAGCCATCAGCCACGAGCTATGAGCTTTCTCGCTTCTTCCCGCGCCCGCCGGTCTGCATCGAGCACCACGGCGAGGTCGTCAGCAGGCTGTACGGTATGGCCGTCCATTATTTTTCTAATTATAGCAGGTATCTTGTTAAAACCAACAGCGCCCTCCAGGAAGGCGGCGACAGCAGCTTCATTTGCTGCATTGAGGACTGCCGGCATGGTCCCGCCTGCATGCAGCGCATCGTAAGCGAGCGCAAGGCAGGGGAAGGCTGCCGTATCGGGCCGCATGAAGGTCAAACCGGCGAGGGTCTCCCAGGCGAGGGGCTCCAGGACGGCATCGAGCCGTTCGGGGTACGAGAGGGCATACGCGATGGGCCCTTTCATGTCGGGCTTTGAAAGCTGTGCTATACAGCTGTTGTCGGTAAACTCCACCATGGAATGAATGATGCTCTGGGGATGAATCAGCACCTCGATCATGGCAGGGGGGAGATCGAAGAGGTAACGCGCTTCGATCACCTCGAGCCCTTTGTTCATGAGGGTCGCTGAGTCGATAGTGATCTTCCTCCCCATGCTCCAGTTCGGGTGCCTGAGGGCGTCTTCGGCAGAGACCGTTTCCAGCTCCTTTGCGGTCTTCCCGATGAACGGACCGCCGGAGGCGGTGAGGAGGATCCTCTTGATCTCCTCCTTGCGGTATCCCCTGAGGCACTGAAAGATGGCGCTGTGCTCGCTGTCCGTAGGGAAGAGCAGGGCGCCGCACCGCTGTGCTTCTGCCAGGGCGATCGGACCCGCCATGACCAGGGTCTCTTTATTGGCGAGGGCGATCGTCTTCCCCGCCCTGATCGCCGCAAGCGTGGGCATGAGCCCTGCGGCGCCGACTATGGCGGAGATAACGACATGGGCGTGCTCCGCAGCCGCTGCACTGCTGATGCCTTCGACGCCGCAGCGGAGCTCGGGGCCCTTGCCGCTTCCGAGGGCCTCCTGCACTGCCCGCAGAGACACCTCATCGGCAACAGCGGCGACCTCGGGGGTGAATCGCCTGATTTGTTCGAGAAGAAGGGGGACATTCCTGCCTGCGGTCAGGCCGACAACCCTGAAACGCTCCGGAAAGCGTGCAATGACCTCCAGGGCGCTCCTGCCGATCGAGCCGGTCGAGCCGAGTATGACGATGTTTTTCATAAGAGCAGCGTTACCCCGTAGAGGACCGGGCCTGCGAAGAGGACGCCGTCGATTTTATCGAGCACGCCGCCGTGCCCCGGGATCAGCGCCCCCGAATCTTTTACCCCCGCATCCCTCTTGAACATGGATTCGACGAGGTCGCCCACGATCGTGACCGCGCCTACAACGGCGCCTATGCCGAGCAGGAGAGGGATGCCGATCCCCTTCAGGAGCAGGCTTCCGAACAGGAGCGCGGCAAAGGCCCCGCCGGCCACCGATCCGAGCCCGCCCGCCACGGTCTTGTTGGGGCTCACCTCTTTATAGAGCTTGCGCCTGCCGATGCTCTTGCCGATATAGTAGGCGGCGCTGTCGGACGCCCAGACACAGCCGTACAAAAACAGTATCCATTCATATCCCTGCATCCGCAAATACCACTGCGACAAAAGCAGGGGAGGGATATAGAGGAAGCCGGTGAGCGCCGGTGCGACATCGGGGAGCGATGCGACGGGATCTTTGATCATGAAGAGGCGCACGGCGGCGATGAGCATGAACGTCAGCATGAAGAGCACCGGGTAGAGGACCGGCAGGAGCGCAGCCGGAGCGAGAGGAACCAGGAGAAACGCGCTGCCTGCGACGATACCGAGGAGCGCGAGCGGCTGCTTCGTCCGGTACATCATGGTGAACTCCCTCTGGGCGAGTACGTTGATAAGCAGCAAGAGGGCGAGGAAATAGTAGGGTGAGAGCTTCGAGATATAGAAATAGAAGAGGGGGAGGACTATCGCGGCGACCAGCAGTCGTCGGGAGTGCATACGCCTAGTCGCTCCAGGTGTCGGCAAGACCCAATGACTTCTCGATGAGAAAGCTTTTCGATCCTTCGATCCTGCCGAAGCGCCGCTCTCTCATCCGGTACTGGTGGAGCGCTTCCAGGAGCTCCTCCTTCGTGAAGTCGGGCCACAGGGTGGGAGTGAAGTAGAACTCGGCATAGGCCGACTGCCAGATGAGAAAGTTGCTCACCCGCTGCTCGCCGCTCGTCCTGATGATGAGATCGGGGTCGGGGACGCCGGCGGTATCGAGCAGCCCTCCAAAATAATCCTCCGTTATCTCATCCGGCTGCGCGCCGCGCCTGACCGCTTCCCGCACCGCGCGGACGATCTCGTCTCTTCCGCCGTAGCTCAGGGCGCACTGGAAGATGAGACCGTTGTTGCCCGCCGTTCTCTGCTCGACGAATTCGATGAGGGTCCGGATATGGCCGGGCAGGCGATCCCTGTTCCCGATGATCCTGAACCGGATACCTTCCCTCATGAAGGTGAGGAACTCCTTCTGCAGCGTGGACTCGAGGAGGGTCATGATGACCGAGACCTCCTCTTCGGGCCTGAGCCAGTTCTCTATGGAGAAGGCGTAGAGCGAGAGCGCCTCCACGCCGAGCCCTTTTGCCGCGCTGACGATCTCGCCGACCCGCTCCACACCTCTTTTATGCCCCTCGTAGCGGGGGAGCCCCCTGAGCTCGGCCCACCGCCCGTTGCCGTCCATGATGATCCCGATATGTCTCGGAATACCTCTCTGCTCCACCCCTTATTCCTCCCGTTAAAACAAATCCGAAACTCGAAATCCGAAACGTCGGATACTGATTTTTCTGTTTAGAATTTCGACATTCGTGCTTCGAGTTTGCCGTAACTTCTATTTCCCTTTGAGCGAGAATACGTACAGCATGATGCCGCGCGGGAGCATGCCCTTGAGAAGGTTCTTCGCCTTATCGGTCAGCGGCACCTTGGTGAGGACGACCATTCTGTCGCCGATCATGTGGTAATCGATCACCTCTCCTCCCGCATGCTCGATGAAGGTCCGCTCTTCGACATCGATACCGTTCCACCAGAGGCTCCTGATCTCCGAGCTCTTGTATCCCAGCCCCTTCGCCATGCCGAGCAGCGGCTTGCGTTTGGGAACGAGCACCTCGATGCCGTTGGTGAGCAGGCGGTCCTTGACCGACCAGCTCCCGCGGTCCGTCATGACGGTCGGGGACTCTTTCTTGAAGCTGAGCGAGAACCCGCCGAAATCCTCCTTGCTCCTCCAGGTCTTGATGCCCTTCTCGGTGTAGAGGCCGAGATACCCGTAGTCGTCCCATGCAAAGAAGGCCTGGCGTCCATCGACAGAGGTCACCTGCTGAAAGTCGTAGATATTGATCCCGGCCGGGACCTTGAGGGCGCTCCCCGTCGTGTAGGTACCCCCGTCGAAGCGGAACGCAACGACGCTGCCGTCGAACCCGTCGCTTTTATGATACTTCTGCGCTGCCGCACCGTCGCCGAGCTTTCTCAGGAACAGCTCCGGAGCTTTCCATATCTGGGTGAATGCACCGCTGCTGAGCTCATAGATAAAGGAGTTCACCTTCCCGCTCTCCCGGGGAGCGTTGATCTCCTCGCTGCCGGCCTTTACACCGCCGCCGTAGAGCGAGGTGACGAGCAGCTCTTCCTTCCCGTTCTTATTCAGATCGACAGTGTCTATCCAGAGCACCTCGCTCGTCGAGGGGAGGGTGAATTCCCACAGGAATTTCAGATCGACTCCTGCCTGGTATGCCCGTACCGTAGCGCCTGCAACGACGATGATCTCCGGGGCTCCGTCTCCATCGAGGTCGCCGACAGCGAGCTTCTGCGCAGAGTAGGGGAGATGGAACGAGAGCAGGGCCTCTCCCTCCTGGGGGAGGAAGCGTGCAGCACGGGCGCGCAGCAGCCTGACACCGGCTGCATCGGTCGATACCGTCTTTTCTGAGAACTGCTTCCCGTCGCCTGCCCAGAGAAGCTTCTGGGTCATCGTGACGTGATCGGTAAACTCCCGACCGTGCAGCACGAGGACCGCCTCCGCGCCCTTCGCTTTAGCTTCAGCCATGATCTTCGCCGTATCGGCGGTGGCGAGCCCGGTATCGATCAGCTCGAAGCGCCCGCTCTCCTTGAGCGCCTGGTAATAGGCGTCGCCGAGGAACCAGTCGATCTCTCCCTGAATGAAGAGGAGCTTTATCTTCGTCCCCGGGATCTTGATCTTCGTATTCAGAAACTCTTCAGCCTTGCCCGACGTAATGATGCCCTCGGCTTCGCGCGCGCCTGTCGCGGTGACCTCGATGGTGCCGACCGGGACCTCGACATTGCCGAGCGGCTCTTTGGTGACCGGATGGATGAAGCTGACCCCCTCCCTGAAGACATTGAGCCGCATTCCCGTCTTGAGCGACTGCTTCCGGCCGGTATCGCCGGTACTGCCGGTACTGCCAGTACTGCCAGTACTGATAGTCACTGCAGTGCCGTTCACCGCGGTGATGGTCCCTGCCACGGGGCTGAAGTAGGAGAGTGCCTCGTCTCTCAACTCGGCAAGCCGCTGTTCTATACCAATCGATCTGTCCGTTGTGGCCGGTCTGTCCGATGCGGACGGTCCGGTCGAACCGGCCGGTGCATCGGCGCTGCGGGAAACGACGGGATGAAAGAGAAAGAAAACAGAGCAGGCGAGTACGGCAGCTACGAGGGTCATGCGCCTGCTGCTCCCGGAATTATCTATTGGTATGGCCATAATAATGCTCCCCTTCCGAAACAAGAGTCCGGCATGATGCTGCCGTGATTCACGATCTGCAGTCATACAGCAATTTACACAGTTTAAAATATGGGGTAGGGTTAAGTCAAAACCCTTGACTAAAGGGCGGAGTTAGAGTTTAAATACTTTACTATGAGAAACGTTGCGAGAAAAATCAGCGTAACCCTTGCAGGTGTAGTAGTGGCGGCAGCGCTCCTTCTCCAGGGGTGCGGCGGCGGTGGGAAAGGTACGAAAGGCGAAGAGGCCTTTGCTCCCGAGAAGCAGTTCGCGCGGGCAGACAAGCTCCTTGACGATAAAGATTACGAAGAGGCGAGAAAGCTGCTCCTCGAGGTGAAGAACAGGGATACGACCAAAAAATACGCGCCGATGGCGCAGCTCAAGATCGCCGACTCCTATATCCGCGAAAAAGAGCCCGACCTCGGCATCGAAGAGTACCGGAGGTTCCTCGAGCTCTATCCCGATAACCAGTATGCCTCGTATGCCCAGTACCAGATCGCCATGGCGTACTTCTCGCAGATCGAGGCCGCCGACCGCGGGTCGGGAGCGGCGAAGAAGGCGCTCCGCGAGTTCCAGCGGCTGAAGGAGCTCTATCCGCGCAATCCTTACCGCGAGGCGGTCGAGCTGAGGATAGAGAAGGCGCAGAACATTATCGCCGAGGGAGAGTTCCTCGCCGGAGAGTTCTACTTCAAGAAGGAGGCGTACCAGGCTGCCATAGGCCGGTTCGAGGGTTTGCTGAAGCAGTTCCCCGAGTACAAGAGGGCCGATGAGACCCTCCTCCTCCTCGGCAAGTCGTACCGTGCCGTCAAGATGAGTGACAAGGCCAGGGAGGCCTTCCAGGCGCTCATTACCAAGTATCCTTCAAGCCGGTTTGTCTCTGAAGCGAAGAAAGGATCGCTCTGAGGCGCGGCGCCGGTACTCAGAGACGCCACCTCCCGTGAAGCGGCGCTACTATCCCGCCTTTCTCGATCTGAAGGGAAAGCCCTGTGTCGTTGTCGGCGGCGGAAGGGTCGCCGAGAGAAAAGTAGCCGCATTGCTGCGGGCAGGAGCACGGGTCAGAGTAATCAGCCCCGCCGTCACCAAGCGGATCGCGGCGCAGGCAGCGCACGGTCGGCTCGAGGTTGTCCTCAGGGAATACCGTGCAGGAGATGTGAAGGGCGCGTTTCTGGCGATTGCAGCAACGTCGGACGACCGCATCAATGCGGCGGTCTCGGCGGATGCGCCCTGTCTCGTGAATGTGGTCGATGAGCCGGAGCGGGCGAACTTTATCGTCCCCTCGGTCGTCGAGCGCGGGCCGCTCTGCATCGCGGTCTCGACTTCCGGCGCCAGCCCTGCAATGGCCCGGGCGATACGGCAAGAGCTGGAACGCCTTTACGGCAGTGATTTCGGACGCTATCTCGCGTTTATGGCCGCGCTGCGCAGGCGCGCCTTGCAGGAAATCCCCGACAAGAAGAGGCGGGAGCGCATGCTCAAGGCCGCAGCATCCGCCGAAGTGCTCTCCCTGTTGAGGACCAAGGGAGCTCATCATGTGCGGGAGCGCGCGCTGAAGCACTTTGATGCTGCTCGAGGCCGAAAGAGGAAAGGAACCGCGGCATAATGGTAAAAGTCGGTGTTATCGGTGTGGGGTACCTCGGACAGCACCATGCCCGCGTTCTCTCCGAGCTCTCGGGCGAGACCGGCGCGTGCAGGCTCGCTGCGGTAGCGGATGCCGACCGGGCGCGCGCAGAGGAGATCGCGGCGCGCTACGGCTGCAGGGCCGTGGGCGATTACCGGGAGATGCTCGATCAGGTCGATGCCGTCAGCATCGTCACCCCCACGACGACGCACTACGACGTTGCGCTGCGCTGCATACGCGCCGGCAAGGATGTCCTGGTCGAGAAGCCCATCACCGCGACGATCGAAGAGGCCGATGCGCTGATCCGCGCTTCAGAGGCAGCCGGCGTCCTCGTCCAGGTGGGGCACCTCGAGCGGTTCAACCCGGTGGTCGGTGCTCTCGCTCCGTTCCTGGATAGCCCCACACTGATCGAAGCGGAGCGGCTCTCGCCCTTCCAGGGAAGGGGGATCGATGTGGACATCACCCTGGACCTGATGATCCACGATATCGACGTGATACATTCGCTGGTGGCGGGAAGCCCGGTGCGGGACAGCAAGGCCACCGGGTCGCGGGTACTCACCCCCACCATTGATATGGCGAAAGCATGGCTCGAGTTCGACAACGGCGTGCATGCGGTGCTCTCGGCGAGCAGGATAGCCCTGGAGAAGCGCCGCAGGCTCACGATATTCCAGAAAGAATCGTATGTCGTCATGGATTACCAGGAGATGGAGATCACGCGCTTCTTCAGAGACAACGGCCGCATCGCCTCCGACACGGTGAAGGTAGAGAGAAAAGAGCCGCTCAAGGAGGAGCTCAGGGATTTCCTTTCCTGCATCGACACACGGAGCACGCCCCGTGTCTGCGCCCTTAAGGGCCGCACTGCGTTAACGATAGCTCTACAGATCGGAGAGCGGATAAAACAGGAGTGGTAGATACGAATGAAACCGATGATCGATTTGAAGCGGCAGTATCTGGACATCAAGGATGAGGTGCTCCAGACACTGAACGAGATACTCGAGAGCTCCCAGTATGTGCTGGGCAGGAAGGGCGCCGAGCTCGAAGAGCAGGTCAAGCGCTATCACGGCGTACAGGAGGCGATCGGCGTCGCTTCGGGAACGGACGCGCTGCACCTCGTCCTCCGCGCGCTGGGGCTGGGGCCGGGCGACGAAGTCATCACCACGCCCTTCACCTTCTTCGCCACTGCCGAGGCGATTCTGTACACCGGGGCCACGCCGGTATTCGTCGATATCGAGCCGGAGACCTATAACATCGATGTTACCCTTATCGAAAAGGCGATCACCAAAAGGACCAAAGCGATCCTGCCGGTGCATATCTTCGGCCACCCCGCGGATATGAGAGGCATCATGGCTCTCGCGGCGCGGCATACCCTCAAGATAGTAGAAGACTGCGCCCAGTCCTTCGGCGCCTCTCTCGACGGGAGAAAGACCGGCAGCTTCGGCGAGGCGGGGTGCTTTAGCTTCTACCCGAGCAAGAACCTCGGCGCCTACGGCGATGGCGGGATGATAACCCTTCACGCCTCCGGGCTTGCCGAAGAGATAAGGAAGTTGAGGAACCACGGCTCCCGCGGCGGCTACCGCCACGAATGCCTCGGCTATAACAGCAGGCTCGATGAGATGCAGGCGGGCATCCTTCTGGTCAAGCTCAAACGGATCGACGACTACAACAGGAGACGGCGCGCGAATGCCGCGCTGTACAACCGGCTCCTTGCGGGCGTCGCAGGCTGCCCCGTCGAAAAAGAGGGGGCTTACCACGTCTACCATCAATACACCCTCAGAAGCCCGCGGCGGGATTATATCCAGCAGCAGCTGAAGGAGCGCGGCATCTCTTCGGTGGTCTACTACCCCATACCGCTCCACCTGCAGGAGGCGGTTCGTTTCCTGGGCTATAAGGAAGGCGACTTCCCGGTGACGGAGCAGGCTGCGAAAGAAGTGCTCTCGCTCCCGATCTATCCCGAGCTCGACGAGGCGGATGTCACGCTCACCGCGAATGCTATCCGTGCATGCTTGAACGGGTAATGATCGTCGCCGGCGAGAGCTCGGGAGAGCTCTACGGCGCGCTGCTGGCCGAACGCCTGAGAGACCGCTCTCCCGGCGTGCGCATTCTCGGGGTGGGCGGAGTCCGGATGGCAGCGGCAGGAGTAGAGCTCGTTGCCACCATCGCGAGCTCCTTCGGCGTAACCGAGGCGATTCGGACCCTCGGCACCATCAGGAAGACCTTCGCGAAGGTCTTCGAGGCATTCGCGACCTTCACTCCCCAGGTGGTCGTCCTGATCGATTACCCGGACTTCAACTTTCGCGTTGCGCGCGAGGCCCGCAAGCGCGGCATCAAAGTGCTGTATTATGTAAGCCCCCAGGTATGGGCGTGGCGGACCGGAAGGATCAGGACCATAGGAAAGATCGTCGACCGGATGGCGGTGATCCTTCCCTTCGAGGCGGACCTCTATCACCGCCACGGTATTCCCTGCGAGTTTGTCGGGCATCCTGTTCTCGACGAGATCGGCGCGCTCATGCAGGAGATGGGGTATGCTCCTGGAGCGCTCGGGGCTCCCGAGGTGAAGGCCGACGCCCGCCGGATGCTCGGGCTGGCCCCCGACCGGCCGGTGCTCACGGTAATGCCCGGCAGCAGGCCTCACGAGGTGAGGCGGCTCCTGCCGCTCATGGCAGAGGTGATGCAGGAGATGAGCGCGCGCTATCCCGGGTATCAGTTCATCATCCCCATCGCCCCGAACCTCGGCACTGCCCTGTTCGGCGCGCAGCGCTTTCCGGGCGCCTGCCGGCTGGTGCAGGGAGAGTCCCTCAAGGCGCTCCTGGCGGCCGATGCCGCGCTTATCGCTTCGGGCACCTCGACGCTGCAGGCGGGAGTGATCGGCGTACCGATGGCGGTCGTTTACAAGCTCTCGCCGCTGACCTACCTCATCGGGAAGCGCGTGGTGAAGGTGCGCCACATCTCGCTCGTGAATATCCTCCTCGACACCTCGGTACAGGAGGACTCCGGTCTGCGCATCAAGGAGCTGCTCCAACGGGAAGCGAGCAGCGATACTATCGTGCAGGAGCTCTCCCGCATCATCGATGATGCAGGGTATCGAGATGCCATGACCGCCCAGCTCCGGGCCATAAGGAGGCTCTTCCTCGGCAGGAAGGCGTCGGCGCGGGTCGCGGAGATCATGGACTCCCTCGTGCCGCAGGCCGGCACACAGCGTTTCTGCCGGACATGATATCCCTGCTCTACAGCGTACTCTATTCCCTGGCCCTCGTCATCCTCCTGCCGTTTGAGCTCCTGAAGAGACCGCGCAGCCTGCGGGAGCGGTGGATACGGGAGCGCCTCGGAGTGTATGGAGAGGGACAGGGGGCAAAGGATGAGCGGCAGAAGACGATATGGGTCCATGCCGTCTCGGTAGGCGAGGTCATCGCCGCGGTACCGCTGGTGAAGAAGATCAAAGAGCGGCGTCCTTCAATCGAGCTCGTTATCTCTACCGTTACCGACACCGGGCAGAAGGTCGCGGCCGAGCGGATGGGATCGCTCGCACGAATCGTGTACGTGCCGTTCGATCTGCCCTTTGCGGTGAATCGCGCCTTCCGCCGTTTCACCCCCTCGCTCTGTATCATCATGGAGACCGAGCTCTGGCCCGCGATGATCAGGGCCGCCGGCAGGCGCTCGATGCCGGTTCTCTTGATGAACGGGAGGATATCCGCGGGATCATTCAACGGGTACCGGAAAGTCCGCCTCTTCATACGCAGGGTGCTCGGGGGGATCAGCCTCTTCTGCGTGCAGAACGAGCTCTACGCAGAGCGGCTCCGCCTCCTCGGCGCGGCCCCCGAAAGGATACGGGTGACCGGAAGCTTCAAGTTCGATACCCGGCCGCCGTCCTCCCCTCCCGAATGGACGGAGCAGGTGAGTGGTCCTGTGCTCATCGCAGGGAGCACGCACAGGACCGAAGAGGAATTGATACTGGAAGCGTATGCGCATTTGAAAGCCGCGCGCCCTGAACTCACTCTCATCGTAGCCCCGCGCCATCCCGAGCGGTTCAAGGAGGTGGAGGAGGTGATCCGGCAGAAGGGGCTCAATTATGTTAAACGATCGGAACTCTCGGGTAGAGAGGAGGGCTGTTCCGGTCTCGTTATTCTCCTCGATGTCATCGGCGAGCTGGCCGCTCTTTACGGCGCTGCCGACATCGCCATTATGGGAGGAAGCTTCATCGAGCATGGGGGACAGAACCCGCTCGAGCCCGCCTTTTGGGGAAAGGCGATCGTCTGCGGGCCTCACATGGAGAACTTCCCGTTCATCGAGGAGTTTTACCGGCAAGGGGGGGCGGTACGCGTCGAGCCCTCGGCGCTCTCCGCGGTCCTCGGCGACCTCATCGCGTCTCCCCTCGAGAGGGGGCGCATGGGGGCCTGCGCCAGAGAGCTTTACGAGAAAAATGCAGGGGCGACGGAGCGGGCGATGGCGCTGCTGGAGCGGTACCTCCCCGGCCCGCTCTAAATTTCGGTGAGCGCTTCGGAGGTCTTCGAGAGGCGTTCGATCAGTTTTTTAAGGAACACCTTGTGGAAGCGGAGCTGGCAGGCGGGTGAGAACTGGTCGATAATGGTATTGTTGACCTCGAGAAGCACCACGGGCGTGACGGCAACGAGGTCGGCGGTCCTTTTCGTCCTGGTGAGGTAGCTGATCTCGCCGAAGCAGTCGCCGCTCCTGAAGAGGGCGCTGGTCTGGTCTCCTCTCTTCACCGCCGCCTCTCCCGAAACGATGATGTAAAACGTTTCGTCGACACTTCCCTCTGCAGTGATCTGCCGGCCCGGCGGAACCTCGCGCCAGATGACGGCGGGAAGCACCTCCCAGAGCTCCGAATCATGGAACTCCCTGAAGAAATCGAGCTTGCGCAGGATCGTGAAGCGCTCCTTGTGGTCGACTTCGTGCTCCGAATAGGTGATAGTCACATAGGTGAGCCGCAGATCCGTGGCGAACTGGACTCCCGTTTTATAGCGTTCCGTCATCTTCTTGCTGAGCGCCTTCATGACGATCACTTCGAGCGTCTTGGGGATATCGGAGCGGTAGAAGCGCAGCGGCGGCGGATCCTGGAAGAGAATCCTGCGAACGACGCTCGAAAAGTTGAGCGCGTGGAAGGGCGACCTGCCGGTGAGGAGCTCATACATGACGACGCCGAGAGAGAAGAGGTCGGTCTGGTTGGTGAGCGGCTCCTCCCGGACCTGTTCCGGCGACATATAGCAGGGCGAGCCCATGAGCCCGAGGAACTGCGTCTGGGTATCCCCCGCCTTCACGCTCTGGGCTATGCCGAAGTCGCCGATCTTCACGTCCCCCTCGCCGGTAAGCAGTATGTTGCCCGGCTTTATGTCCCGATGAATGACGCCGTGGCGATGGGCGTAGTCGAGCGCCTTGCAGCATTTGAAGACGACCGCTACCGCTCTCTCGATGGAGAGCAGTGTCCCGACCGTGCAGTGCTCTTTCAAGGTCTTGCTTCCCTCGATATAGTCCATGACGATGTAGCATTGGTCATGATGAATGCCTGCATCATAAACGGAGAGTATGTTGGGATGGTCCAGCATTCCCGCGATGCGGGCCTCGTTGAAGAACATCTTCTGGTGCCGGCGCCTGCTCTCTTCGTCCTGGAGGGGCTGCTCCAGGGCGACCTTGATGGCGACGCGGCGATTATTAAAGGGGTCGAACCCCAGATAGACGATAGCCATCCCTCCTCTGCCGAGCTCGCCGATAACATCGTATTTGCCTATTTTCGCAGGGAGCGAGGACGTCATGTGCAGACTCAGAAGGGGGACCGGGTGTCGTGATCGCGGGAGTATCCTCTGCCGGTGCTCCCGGTTGGAATGGTCGTCGTGCGGCGGTTTCTGCCGGAGAGGGGGCCTGCCACGACACTACTCGCGCAGATAGAACTGCATCTTCAGTTTGCCGACTTCGACGACATCGCCGTCCTTGAGGTCGTAGCGCTCGGCGATTCGCTCGCCGTTGATCTTTATGGCCGAGCCCCCGACAGGATTGATGAAATATCCCTCTCTCCTCCGGTTGACCAGAGCGGCGACTTTCGGGGCCAGAAGCCCGCGCAGCCGTATCCCGGCGTTGTAGTCCTTGCCGATCGAGGTGACCCTGTCCTTGAGCTCGTACTCATCCCGGTCGCTGGAGCCCTCGATAACCGAGAAGCCGCCCAAGACCTCACGCACTCCCGCGGGCGCTTTCGTTTCAGGCATCTTGCTCAGGAGCTTCTGCTGCAGGTGGGGGTCGAGCACCAGCGTCTCATCCATCTTGGCGTTCCTGCTCCCCAGTGTCTGTTCCATGGCGTCGGCCGATCCGGGCAGTACGAAGCTCAGCACATGCTTGCCGATGAGGGCGTTATCGCTATTCCTCAGGATGTGCTTTGAGATCTTAGTGCCGTTCACGAACGTGCCGTTCAGGCTGCCCATGTCCTCGATGATGAATTTATCCCCGTCCCGGTAGACCTTGGCGTGGAAGCCCGAAACCGCGAGATTGTCGATATGAATGTCGTTGCCGGGCTTTCTTCCGATGGTGATGATGTCCTTGTCGATCGGAAGCTCGGTGAGCAGGGTATCCTGGAACTTCAACTGCACTTTATTCATGGTTCCTCCTTCTCTTCACGGGCTGAGAGGCGGCGCCCCTCTTGTATACATAGGCGACAATGGCCGTGATATTGTCTCTCCCTCCGTTCCTGTTCGCCATCGCTATCAGCTTGGTGCAGGTCTTGAACGGATCCCGGCCTGCCGTCACCGCGGCGAGCAGCTCGCTCTCGGAGACCATGGTGCTCAGGCCGTCGGTGCAGAGGATGATGATATCGCCTTCCGAAAGCGCGAGCTCATGGAGGTCGACTTCCACCTCGGCGCCGACGCCGAGGGCCCTGGTAAGGACATGTTTCATCGACGGCTGGACCAGGCTGTGGTCATCAGTAAGCTGCTCGAGTGAACCGCTCCTGACGAGGTAGACCCTGCTGTCGCCGGCATGGGCTATACTCATCCGGCCCTCTCTCACCAGAGCGGCAGCGACGGTGGTGCCCATTTTCTGCCACTGGGGCGTCTGTTGCGCTGTCTCGTACACGATCCTGTTCGCGTAGCGTACCGCCTCACCCAGCAGGAGCGTATCGCCCGTGCGCCCGTTACTACCGTTATCGGGTTTTTTGCCTTCTCCTTCAGCCCTTTTCAGGCAGTTCCGCAGGGCGTCGATCGCCCTGGCGCTGGCGACCTCTCCTGCCGATTCCCCCCCGACCCCGTCGGCAACGGCGAGGAGGCCGATGGTCCTCTCGACGCAGAAGCTGTCTTCATTGTGGTCCCTGATCCTGCCGGTATCGGTCCGGGCTCCGACGACGAGCCGAAGGGCCCCGTTTTCGATGACATCGGTTTCGGGGATGTCTTCCTCGCTCTCCCTTCCCCGCACTCCTGTGATGATGCGCCCCAGGGCGCAGAGCGTGACGAGGGCGGCGGCATAGGTCGGCTTAACCCAGTATCCTTTCAGAATGAAGAGGGCTACCGCGGCGCCTCCCCAGAGAGAGAGCGCAAGGATTACGGCAACGGCGCCGGTGATCGGGCGGACCCGGGGGACCAGAACCGTGAAGAGCGCTCCGAAAAAGACGAGCACCCCCGCTTCGAGAGGAAAGGCCCAGTGCGGTCTCACCACGGGCTTCCCCGAGAGCATGGTAGTGAGGACATGGGCGGTAAAATCTATGTCCGACAGTACGGGCGGAGGGGCTGTGCGGAAAGGCGACCCCGCTGCCGGGGTGCGGTATCCCAGCAGCACGAGCTTGTTCGTGAAGGCGCCGGCCGGTACTGTTCCCTGCGCCACATCGGAGAAAGAGAGCGAGGTGATCGGACGGCGGGTAGCGTTATTGATGAGCAGCCGCCTGGCATGGTCTGTCGGGATGGTAAGGGTTCCCAGGGAAAATCCCTGCTCCGTTATCGAGAGCTCCTTTATGTCCCGGTCGAGGTACTTGAGCAGAAGCTGCAGCCCGAAGGAGGGGACCGCCCGATCCTGGTAATTGATGAAGAGCGATTCCCTCCGCAGGACGCCGTCCCGGTCGGGAGCGTGATTGACATGGCCCAGGGCCAGGGCGCTGTCGGCAAACTGCTGCAGCGGCGTGATGACCCCTTTTGCGACCGGCGCCCCTTTGACGGCGCCTTGGAGAGAGCTCCTGCCGATCAGGCCGCTCCTGTCGGCGGTTGCCTGACTGCCGGGGGGGCCGTTAAGGATAAAAGAAAGGGGAAGGACAACATTCCGCGTATCGCGGAGGGCAGCTGTCAAGAGCGCGTCGTTATCGAGCCTCCTCTCCGCATCGAGAAGGGCCGCGAAGATCTCGACCACTCTGTCTTCCTTATCCGGAAGCCGTTCCGCCTTGATTTTTCGGATGATATCCTTTATAGCCGCGAGCCCCGGATTGTAGTCTCTCTCTGAATAGAGGATATCGACGCCGATGACCTTGGCTCCGTACTCATGAAGGCGGCGCACCATGAAGGCGATGTATGCCCTCGGCCAGGGCAGGGGGCCCATCTTCCGCACGCTCTCTTCATCGATTCCTACAATGACCACCGGCGAAGGGGCGTTTATCCGGTGCAGTTTGAGGCGGCTGTCATAAAGCCTCGCCTCGAGCCGCTCCAGCGGATACCACTCGATGAACAGGGCGTCGACCATGGCCAGGGTCAGGAGGCAGACTATAAAGGTGTATGAAAAGATGAGCTTTTTCATGGTATTAAGGAAGCGCTCTTCCCTGTTCTTTATCGGCGGCGGCAGAAGAAAGCTTAAGATGCACGGGCTGTACTCTCGGGCGGCCGTGCATGATAATTCATCCGAAATCGTTTATTATACGAAAGGCCGCGCCGGCATGTGCTTCCGCAGGCACTGCCGGCGGGCACTACCGAAGGAGGCCTGCTGCCGCTGACGCCGCTCGAATTTCTTTACTACATCGGCTATTCGCTCAAGAAGAGGCGGTCGTGCCGGCATCGCCGTTCCCTTCCCTGCACGGTCGTCAGCATCGGCAATATTACCGTCGGCGGCACCGGCAAGACACCCGCGGCCATTGCCCTCGCAGAGGAAGCGCTGGCGCGGGGGTTCAGCCCCATCGTCTTGACCAGAGGCTATAAGGGCAGGGCGAAGGGACCCTGTTTCGTGCTGCCGCGCCAGAGCGGCAGCGCGGAGGCAGGGAGGCCACCTTCTTGCTCTTCGGCCGAAGATGCCGGCGATGAGCCGATGGTGATGGCTGAACGGCTGGCCGGGGTCCCTGTCGTCAAATCCGCAGACCGGTACCAGGGAGGGGTCTTTGCGCTCCGCCATCTCGCCGCGCTGCGCCCCTCTCTCCGCACCGATGCGCCGGTCCTCTTCATCCTCGACGACGGGTTCCAGCACTGGAAGCTCTCCCGCGACCTCGACATCGTCCTCATCGATGGACTCGATCCGTTCGGCAGCAGGAAGATGCTCCCGCTGGGTCCGCTGAGGGAGCCGCTTGAGGCATTGCAGCGGGCGGATATGGTGGTGATCACCAAGGCGCGCAACGAGGAGGCTGCTGCCGAGGTGAGGGCGGTCAATCCACGGGCGGCGGTCTTTTTCTCAGGCTACAGCGTGCGCGGGATACGGACCAAAGCGGGCGGGGCTTTCCCGGTGGAGATGCTCGAGGATCAGGCGGTCTATGCGTTCTGCGGGCTCGCGAACCCCGAGTCGTTCAGGCAGACGGTCGTGAAGCTCGGCGCGAGGCTCTCGGGGTTCACGGCATACCGCGACCACCATGCCTACACCCCCTCCGACATCCGCTTTCTCGGCGACGAGGCGCAGCAGAAGGGCTGCCGCTTTCTCGTAACGACCGAGAAAGACATCGTCAAGCTCAAGGGCTTTTCCCTGCCCTTGCCGCTGCTCTGCATCGAGATAGCGTTCATACCGGACGCCGGTTTCTATGACGCCCTCTTTTCGAGGATCGCCCGCTCATAACCCCTGTCCTTCATCTCCTCGCGATGTGCAGAACGGCGGCCTCTCTCCCACGAGGGCATGGGGAGAGCGGTTAGGTGGGAGAGGAGGTGCATTGTGACAGCTTTTCGGCTGCGAGCCGCTCGCGGCCGTAAGGAGAGAGCGACCGGAGCTCGTCGATGACAGGGGGCAGCACCTCTATGACCCGGTCGATCTCCCCGTCGGTCGTATACCTGCTCAGGGAAAAGCGTATCGAGCCGTGGACCGCCGTGAAGGGAACGCCCATGGCCCGCAGCACATGGCTCGGCTCGAGCGAGCCGGAGGTGCAGGCAGAGCCCGACGAGGCGCAGATGCCGTATTCGTCGAGCCTGAGCAGGATCGCCTCGCCCTCGACATACTCGAAGCTGATATTCGTCGTATTGGGGAGGCGGTGCTCGGTATCGCCGTTGATCCGGGGATCGGGGCACTTCTCGAGGAGCGCCTTTTCGAGCTTGTCCCGGAGCCTGCTGACGGAGGTCCTCTCGTCGTCCAGATGCCGGGCAGCGAGCTCGCAGGCCTTGCCGAGGCCGATTATCGAGGCCACATTCTCGGTTCCCGCCCTTCTGCCGTGCTCCTGGTGCCCGCCGACGATATAGGGATGAAAGCGGGTCCCCTTTCTGATGTACAGGGCGCCTACGCCTTTCGGAGCATGCAGCTTATGCCCCGAGAGGGAGAGCATATCGACGGGGAGCGTCTTCGTATCGATGGGGAGCTTGCCCACGGCCTGAACGGCATCGGTATGGAAGAGAACGCCCCGCTCGCGGAGCAGCGTGCCGATCTCCTCGATCGGGAAGATCACCCCGGTCTCGTTATTCGCATACATGATCGATACGACGGCGGGGTCGTCATCGAGGGCTTTCGCGAAGGCGTCCATGCTCAGCCTGCCCCGGCTGTCGACGGGAAGATAGGTGACCCGGTATCCCTTGCGGCCGAGGTGTTTGCAGAAGTTGTAGACCGCAGGGTGCTCGACGCGGGTCGTAATGATATGCCTCTTGTGGGGGTATATCTCGAGGGCGCTCATGATCGCCGTGTTGTCGCTCTCGGTCCCGCAGCTCGTGAAGACGATCTCTTCGGGGTCGGCGCCGATGAGGGCAGCCGTCTTGACGCGCGCCTCCCGCACCTTGCTCGCCAGCTGGCCGCCGAAGGTATGCATGCTCGAGGGATTGCCGTAATGGTCCGTGAGGTACGGGAGCATCTCGTCGCGCACCTCGGGAGCGACGGCGGTGGTCGCATTGTTATCGAGATAAAGGGGGTTCATTGTTCCTCCACGACGAGGTCTTCGCTGACCAGCTCCCGGAGCTTCTCTTCTATTCCCTTGAGGGTGACGCCGCCCATGGGGCAGGAGACGCACATCGCCCGCAAGGCGACGATCACCTTGTCGCCGGCGATATCGATCAGCTCTATGTCGCCGCCGTCCGCCTGGAGCTGCGGACGTATCTCCTTCTCTATCACGTCCTGAATGAGCGCGATCTTCTGGAGGTTCGTCAGCTTCTTCGGCTCGCGGGGCATCTCCGCCACCGGTTTCAGCGACCAGATATCCCTGAGGACCGCTTCGATGTCGGGGATGCAGGCCCCGCACCCTCCGCCGGCCTTCGTATAATTGGTCACCTCCTCGACGGTGGTGAGGTGGTTCTCGATGATGACGCGCCGGAGCTTCTCCTCGGTGACATCGAAACATTTGCAGACGACCCGTTCTCCCGACTCGGGGACATGCGTCTCGCCGCGGTACCCTGCTATGGCTGCTTCGAGGGCTTCCCTTCCCATAACGGAGCAATGCATTTTCTCTTCAGGAAGGCCGCCGAGAAAGTCGGCGATATCCTTGTTCGAGAGCTTCATCGCCTCCTCCAGTGTCTTCCCCTTTATCAGCTCGGTAAGGGCCGAGGAGCTGGCGATGGCCGAGGCGCAGCCGAAGGTCTGGAATTTGGCGTCGGCGATCTTCCCGGTCTCTTTGTCGATCTTGAGCGTCAGCTTCAGCGCGTCGCCGCAGGTGATGCTGCCGACCTCGCCGACCGCATCAGGGTTCTCGATCTCGCCGACATTCTTCGGATGGAGAAAGAAATCTCTTACTTTCTTCGTGTATTCCCACATATCATCTATTTACCACAGATTCCGCGTACTGTCAACGAACCTGAAATGATTTCAAAAGGATACAGGGCAGCACGCCTTTTTGGCAGCCGTCCAGCCGGACAGTAATCTCTTATGCTCAATGCTGCAGGACGAACCCCGCCTCTTCGACCGCTGCCATCATCTCCGCGACATGATCGAAGCCGCGTGTCTCGAGGGTGAGGATGACGAGCGTCTTGCCGATCGGCATATCCGGGTAGAGGCGGTCGTGGACGACATGGAGGATATTGGCGCCGTGGCCGGCGACGATGCCGGCAAGCTTATGAAGCACTCCGGGCGTATCGTCGGCGACGACCTTGAGAACGCCGATCCTCCCGCTCGAGACCAGGCTCATATGGATGATCCGGTCGATGATGGTGAAGTCGATGTTCCCCCCGCTGACGAGGAGCACGACCTTCCTGTTCCTGAACCGCGCGCCATGGTCGAGCAGCGCGGCCAGAGGCACTGCGCCGGCGCCCTCGACCACGAGCTTTTTCCGCTCCAGGAAGAGCAGCACTGCACGGGCTATCGACGCTTCGGATACGGTGAGGATGTCATCGACGAACTTCTCGATCAGGGCAAAGGTCTTCTCTCCCACTCTCCCCACCGCGATACCGTCGGCAAGGGTAGGCTGGATCGTCACCTCGGTAATGCTCTTTGCTTTGAAGGATGCATACGCCGAAGGTGCCGACGCCGTCTGGACGCCGATAACTTCTGTACCCGGGGAGAGCGACTTCACCGCCGTTGCCACGCCTGCAATCAGCCCGCCGCCCCCGACCGGAACGACGACCGTATCGATATCGCTCATCTCCTCCAGGAGCTCGATGCCGATCGTGCCCTGGCCTGCAATGACGTCATCGTCGTCGAAGGCATGGATAAAGGTGTATCCCTTCTGGCAGAGCGCATACTGCAGCGCGTCCAGAAAGGTCTCTCCGTGCAGGATCACCTCTGCGCCGTATCCCTTTGTCGCCTCCTGCTTGACGATGGAGGCGCGCTGGGGCATAACGATCGTCGCCTTCACCCCGAGGCTCCGGGCGGCAAAGGCCACCCCCTGGGCGTGGTTTCCCATCGAGGCGGCAATGACCCGTTCCGGTCTCAGAGCTGTCATTTTATTGAAGGCGCCCCGTACCTTGAACGATCCTGTTTTCTGGAGATTCTCGGCTTTCAGGTATACCTCGGCGTCCAGAAGCCTGCTGAACGAGGTGGAATAGACGAGCGGTGTTTTGTGAAGGTAGGGCGAAAGCGCCTCCCGTGCCGCTCGTATGGAGGAGAGAGTTGCCATGCTCATACAACTACCATATCGGCCAGGGAAAGTCTATCTGAAAGTGGCTTGCCCTCGTGAACGGTCGAAGAGGGGGGGAGATGCCCCATGGATATTTGTCCATTAAATTCAAAGCGTTGTGATAACGTGGGGCTGTTGCCTTCAAAGGGGCTACAAAAAATCCCCCTGTATTGTCTATAATCTCTCGTCATGAAAAAGCTCAGACTCCTCATGGTCGAGGATGCGGCCTCCATGCGCAAGTTTGCGAAGTACGGCCTCGAAAAGAGTTTTCCGAGCATCCGCATCGACGAGGCGACGAACGGCAAAGAGGCGCAGGCGAAGCTCGAGCAGGCCGAGTACGACCTCATCCTCTGTGATTGGGAGATGCCCGAAGTGCAGGGCGACGAGCTCCTGGAGTGGGTGCGCCACCACCCGAACCTGAGCGGAACGCCCTTCATAATGGTAACCTCGCGCAACGATAAGCAGAGTGTCATGAAAGCGATAGAGCTCGGCGCCAATTCCTATGTGGTGAAGCCCTTCACGGCCGAGAGCCTCGCCCGGAAGATCACCACCGTCATCGACCGGTTCGACCGCCGGGAGCACGAGCGCTACGAGGCGAGCGGCTCTCTTACGTTCCATTTTCGCGATCATGTGGCCCGCGGGAACCTCATCGATATCAGTCTCGGCGGCCTGTTGAGCGTCTTCAGCAGGAGCAACGAGCTCCCCTCGATCTTCGAAAAGGTCACCATGGACCTCCAGCTCGAGAACAGTCCCAAGTCGAACGGCATCGAGGGGTTCGTAATCCGCATCCAGGCAGCCGAGGCGTTCATCGATGCGGATAGAGTGAAGTTCGCCGTCAAATTCCTCGACATGAGCCCTGAAAAGAAGAAAGAGCTGCAGGCTGTTTTGAATTCTTTGAGAAAGTGACCCGGCGCTCCTCACCGGAAAGTCTTCTCCCTCACCTGTTTGACAAGCACCCTGTTTTATGCTACTTAGACAGTAGAGAGCTGAGTCCCTTATCTGCAGCATGGATATCGTACTGTACCAACCGTTGAGAAAAGAGCCAAGGAGGTGCTGTCTATGCCGCTCACCACGTTTGAACCGTTCGGAAGGGTCTTCGACCCCTGGCAGGAGCTCAGACGTATGGAGAGGGAAATGAACCGCCTGTTATCGAGGGCGCCCGCTGCGGTCGAGTTCCCGGCGGTCAATATCTGGACCGAAGAGGAGCGGGCGATCGTGACCACCGAGGTGCCCGGGGTCTCTCCGCAGGATATGGACATCTCCGTCGTCGGCAGCACGCTCACTATCCGCGGTTCGCGGGAGCCCGAGGCATTGAAGGAGGGCGAGTCATACCATCGCCGGGAGCGCTGGTACGGCCAGTTCTCGAGGTCGGTAGACCTGCCCTTTGCTGTTGAAGCAGGGGCGGTGGAGGCGCGGTTCGACAAGGGAGTGCTCTATATAATACTGCCGCGGGCAGAGGCTGAGAAACCGCGCAAGATAAGCGTTAAGGCCGAGTGAAAAGGAGGGAATCGCATGGCGGAACCGACCCGAGAGGTCCAGAAGAGAGAGGCGCCGGCGCCCGCAGGAGCGGAGCGCACGAAGACCGCTGCAGTGTACAGTCCCTACGTGGACATCATCGAGCGCAAGGACGATATCGTCCTGCTTGCCGATATGCCGGGTGTCGACGAGAATTCGGTTGATATCCTTCTCGAAAAGAACATACTGACCATTTACGGAAAGGTTCGCGGAGAGATCACCGAGCGGCACCAGCCCGATTACATGGAGTACGGCATCGGTGACTACCAGCGCGCGTTTACCCTGTCCGACGAGATCGACAGGGACAAGATCCTGGCCACGGTGAAAAACGGCGTCCTGAAGCTGGTGCTGGCGAAGACCGAGGCGATGAAGAGCCGCAAGATAAATGTTACCGCGGAGGCATAGGAACACCCCGTCTCATCCGGCGGGATAGCGATGTCCCGCCGGATGAGACGGCTCACCAGGCGCTAATTCACGCGGTCCTTCATATACTCCCGCAGCTTCAGCAGATCCTTGGCCCAGAAGGCATCTTCTGTCTCGGGTATCTCCGGCATTTCCTGCTCCTCTGTCCTCCGCGCCTTGCCCTTCAGCCAGTCCCACATGCTCTCGTCGTCATTGCCGTACGGACAGCCGGCGGATTCGTACTCCTTCCGCAGGATGGGATAAATGGTCTTATAGTATTCGGTCATCTCGTCCCTGAACTTCTGGAGGACAGGGAGAATCTTCTGCCCGAACTCGAAGGCCGAACGGCTGATCTGGTCCATCACGTGCTGCAAGAGCTCGATGTCGGATTTTTCCATGAGGGCTCCTTGAGAGGGGGCGATAGGCCTCGGTTATTACAAAGTTTAGCACAGCTGCCAGCGGTGTCAAATGATTCGTGCGGAAGGCCGGTCCCTGCGGCCAGAGAGGAGAGGATGCGGACGGTACGGGTTCAGACAACGAAGGGCAGAGGGATGAAGCAGAGGACGGTTCTGCCGAAGGGACCGGTATACTATCTCACCATAACGGCATATCAATTTGCATGCCATGCGGCAACTCCATGAAATTGCTGTATCCCGATCGGTCCGGGAAGAGAAGAAAAGAGGAAAGGGTCAAAGTTTTCGACAAAACTGTAAATAAGGCTTACAATGAGGCCGGTCCTGCCGCACAGGAATTGAGAAACACAAAAGCTTTCCTATCTCGTTGCTTAATCTCCCTGCAGAAACAGACTCCGCAATAACGTCGGTTAGTACCCACAGTCATTTATTGAAGAGCCCGTCCCTTGACATTCCTCCGCCAAGCTGATAGCTTGAATATGCCTTGCCGGTGGCCGGCCTGACGCAGTGCATTCGGTATGACCGGACCTACTTCGATGGGGGAAACGATGCAAGACGACGGCAGAGGGAGGGACGGGTCTCAGGGCGACGGCAAGAATGCCGGCAGTGCGGCGCCGTCCATCGCACTGCCCAAGGGCGGTGGAGCGCTCCGGGGCATCGGCGAGAAGTTTGCCGCCAATCCGGTGACCGGCACGGCCTCCCTGGTGGTGCCTGTTTTCACCTCTCCCGGTCGTGCCAATTTCAATCCCCAACTTACGCTTTCCTATGATTCCGGTTCGGGCAACGGCCCCTTCGGATTCGGCTGGAGCCTGTCCGTTCCTTCCGTCGCCCGGAAGACCGACAAAGGCATTCCCCGATATCTGGACGCTGAGGAGCCGGACGTCTTCATCCTCTCCGGGGCGGAGGATCTCGTTCCCGTGCTTGATCGTAATGCCGCCGGCAATTGGGAAACACTGACCGTTTCCCTAAGAATCATCGGTGGCGTCACCTACGCAATCGAGCGTTACCGTCCAAGGATCGAGGGGCTCTTCGCACGCATCGAGCGGTGGACCAGCCGGTCGGACAGGAGTGATTCGTTCTGGCGCACCATCTCGAAAGATAACGTCACCACCTGGTACGGCAGGTCGCCCGAGAGCCGCATTGCCGATCCCGCCGACCCCGCACGCATTTTCAGCTGGCTCATCTGCGAGAGCCACGACGACAAGGGCAACGCCATTGTCTACGGCTACAAGGGAGAGAACGCCGAGGGCGTCTTTGAGGATGCCGAAGGGAACCCCGTCGTCCTCGTCAACGAGCGCAATCGCGAGCGCAGGGCCAACCGCTACCTGAAGCGCATCCGCTACGGCAACCGCGCTCCGTACTTTCCCGAGCTCACTGCCGGCGCTCCCCTGCCCGCTCCGCCCGCCGCCGCCGACCCCGACGGCAGCAGGGAATGGCACTTCGAAGTTGTCTTTGATTATGGGGAGCACCATGCTGCCGCGCCCCATTCAGGCGACAGCGCGGGACAGGGGAACTCTACGCGCTGGCTCGCCCGTCCCGATCCTTTCTCCACCTATCGCTCGGGCTTCGAGGTGCGTACGAGCCGGCTTTGCCGTCGCGTGCTGATGTTCCACCACTTCAAGGATGAGCCCGGCGTCGGTGACAACTGCCTGGTCCGCTCGACCGACTTCACCTATGACTTCGGGCAGGAGGCGCTCGACGCTGCCACGCCTGGATATACCTTTCTGAGGTCAGCCGTCCAGAGCGGCTACCGGCGCGATCAGGACGGCTATCTGAAACGGAGCCTGCCGCCTCTTGAATTCGACTACAGCCGGGCAAGAGTTCAGGACGAGATACGGGATGTGGATGCCGAGAGCCTGGAGAATCTGCCCGCCGGAGTGGACGGCAGCGCTGTCCAATGGACCGACCTTCACGGCGAAGGGATTCCCGGCCTTCTCATAGAACAGGCCGGCGCCTGGTACTACAAGCGCAATCTCTCCCTTATCAGCACGCGCCCCGTCGAATTGGCGCCTCTGGAGCCGGTCACCGTCAAACCCACCCTTTCTCTTGGGAGCGGGCAGGCGCAGTTCATGGACCTTGCCGGTGACGGCCGGCCCGACCTGGTGGTGCTCGACGGCCCTCTGTCCGGATTGTTTGAGCATGATGAACAGGACGGCTGGCTGCCTTTCCGCCCCTTCACGTCGCGCCTCAACCGGGACACCCGCGATCCCAATCTGAGATTCATCGATCTGGATGGCGACGGCCGTCCCGACGTGCTTATAACCGAGGAGGCCGCCTTCGTCTGGCACGCCTCCCTCGGCGAGGGCGGCTTCGGTCCGGCCCGCACTGTTGCCCAGGCCCTCGATGAGGAGAAGGGCCCCCGTCTCGTCTTCGCCGAGGAGGCGCAGTCCGTCTATCTGGCCGATATGAGCGGCGACGGGCTGACAGACCTTGTGCGCATCCGTAACGGCGAGGTGTGCTACTGGCCCAATCTCGGCCACTGCAGGTTCGGCCCGAAAATCAGCATGGATAACGCCCCCTTGTTCGATCACCCCGACCGGTTCAGCCCTCAACGCCTCCGTCTGGCCGATATCGACGGCACCGGCGCCATTGACATCATCTATCTGCACAGCGACGGCGTGCGCCTCTACTTCAATCAATCCGGCAACGGCTGGAGCGCCGCCCGGCCTTTGAAGGCCTTCCCGGCGGTAAATAGCGTCGTCTCGATCGCGGCCACTGATCTGCTCGGCAATGGAACAGCCTGCCTTGTCTGGTCATCGCCGCTGCCCGGGGACAACAGGCAGCAGATGCGCTACATTGACCTGATGGGAGGACAGAAACCCCATCTCCTCACTCTGGTGAGGAACAACCTGGGAGCGGAGACGCGCATTCGATACGCATCGTCGGCCACGTTTTACCTGCAGGACCGGCGTGACGGGAAAGACTGGGTTACCCGGCTGCCGTTCCCGGTGCATGTCGTCGAGAGAGTCGAGACCTGGGACTATGTCAGCCGCAACCGTTTCGTCACCCGCTATGCCTATCACCACGGCTACTTCGACGGAGAGGAACGGGAGTTCCGGGGATTCGGCATGGTGGAGCAGTGGGACACGGAGGAGCTTGCCGCCCTCGGCGGCGCTTTCCCTCCCGGCGACAACGACAGCGCCGAGGGGTACCTTCCTCCGGTATACACCAAGACCTGGTTCCACACCGGCCTTCATGCCGGACGGGGCAGGGTGTCACGGTACTTTGCAGGGCTCCTCGACGGCAGTGATGTCGGAGAGTACTACCCGTGGCGCAGGAGCGGTGATGACGCCTCTGACCGGCTGGCGAAGGAGCTGCTGCTCGACGATACCGTGCTGCCCCGTAGCCTCCCTCCGGAGGAGGAGCGGGAGGCCTGCCGGGCGCTCAAGGGGTGTTTGCTGCGCCAGGAGGTATACGCCCTCGACGGCACCGAGAAGCAGGATCACCCCTACACGGTCATCGAGCAGAACTTTGCCGTCCGGCGTCTTCAGCCCCGCGGCAGGAACCGTCATGCCGTTTTCTTTACCCACGCTCGTGAGCGGCTCAGCTGCCGCTACGAGCGCATTCCCGACGACCCCCGGGTAAGCCACGAAGTGACCCTCGAGGTGGATCCAACATACGGCAGTGTGCTTAAAACCCTCGCCGTAGGCTACGGCCGCGCCAAAGGGAAGAGTCCCCTCCGGGGGGCCGACAAAGAGAGGCAGGAGCAAACCCTCATTACCTATACCGAAAGCGACTTGACAAATGCCGTCGACAGGCCCGTCACCGATCCGGGGTATGATCCGGATAACTACCGTGTGCCGCTCCAGTACGACGTGCGCACCTATGAGGTAACGGGCATCTCCCCTGCCGGAGGCGCCCGGCTCTTCTCCTTTGATGAGCTGGTTAAGGACGACTATGCGGTGCTGCGCACGCTTCCGGAGGCGCCCTATCAGCAGGCAGTCGACCATGCGGCCCGCCGCAAGCGGCTCCTCAGACGGGTGCGAGCGCTCTTTCGCAGGAACGATCTGACGGACCTTCTCGGACAGGGAGTCCTCGAGTCCCGGGCACTGCCTGGTGAAACGTATGTCCTCGTTTTTCCCAAAGGCCTGCTGGATCAGGTCCTTGTAAGGGGAGGACAGAAACTGCTGCCTGCCGACCCCGCCGGCATCCTCGCAGGGGGTGGGGCCGACCGGGGCGGCTACGTCGACCTCGACGGCGATGGCAGCTGGTGGCGTCCCTCAGGCCGTCTGTTCTACTCGCCGCTCATCAATCACACACCGGCCCAGGAACGGGCGTTCGCACGGCAGCATTTCTTCCTGTCCCGGCGCTATAGAGATGCGTGGCAGGCGGAAACAATCGTCTCCTACGATCGATATGATCTGCTGCTCCTTGAGACGCGGGATCCCCTGGGAAACCGTATTACCGCCGGAGAGCGGGGCTCTGACCCCCTTCAGCCGCTCAAGCAGCAGGGGATCGATTACCGCGTGCTCCAACCGGGCCTTCTGATGGATCGCAACGGCAACTGCACTCGTGTTGCCTTCGATGCTCTCGGCATGGTCGTCGGCACGGCAATCATGGGGAAGCCCCTGCCTGCTCCGGTGGAGGGCGATTCTCTGGAAGGATTTGCCGCAGACCTGTCACGGGCCGAGATCGAGGGACTGCTCGACGCCCCGGACCCGCGGACACCGGCCCCGGCGCTGCTCGGAAAGGCCACAATGCGTTTTATCTATGACCTCGACCGCTTCTATCTGTCGCGGCGGGCCCATCCCGGGGATCCGGCGCAGTGGCGCCCGGCCTGCGCCGCAACTCTGACGCGTGAGACCCATGCCGCACTGCCGCTGCCGCCGCAGGGAATCAGAATCCAGATCGCCTTTTCCTATTCCGACGGCTTCGGCAGGGAGATACAGAAAAAGATCCAGGCCGCGCCGGGGCCTCTCCCCGGCGGAGGTCCCGTTGTGTCCCCGCGCTGGATAGGCAGCGGCTGGACCATTTTCAATAACAAGGGCAATCCGGTTCGCCAGTACGAGCCCTCCTTCTCGGGAACACATGCGTTCGAGTTCGGCCTGCAGGCCGGCGTCAGCTCCGTGCTGTTCTATGATCCGGCAGGCCGCGTCGTCGCCACGGTGCACCCCAATCACACGTATGAGAAGATCGTTCTTGATCCCTGGCGGCAGGTCACCTGCGACGCCAACGATACTGTTGCGGCCAGGGGCATCCAGAGCGGCGACCCCCGTACCGATCCCGATATCGGGGGCTATGTGGCGGAGTTCTTCAGAACCCAGCCTGCCCAGTGGAAGACGTGGTATCAGGAACGCATCACCGGCGCAATGGGCGCGGAGGAGCAGAGCGCTGCAGCGAAGGCTGCGCTCCATGCCGGCACGCCGCTCACCGCTCACTTCGATGCCCTTGGCCGGCTCTTCCTGACGCTGGCGCACAACGGTTTCAAACCCGACGGCTCAGCCGTGCTCCATGCCGGACGAATCTCCCTGGACATCGAGGGCAAGAAACGGGCGGTGTTCGACGCCGGAGGCCGCCTTGTCATGAGCTATGGCTATGATATGCTGGGGCGGCTCCTGCATCAGTCCGCCATGGATTCCGGTGAGCGCTGGACGCTGCATGACAGCGCCGACAGGCCGCTCCGCTCATGGGACAGCGGCGGCCATACCATCCGTATCGACTACGACCTGCTCCGCAGGCCCCTGCGCACCTTCGTCACCGGCGCTGACCCGGACGATCCGGGCAGGACCTTTTTGGCGGAGCGAATAGTCTATGGAGAGCAGCACCCCGAAGCGGAACAGCGCAATCTGCGGGGACGAGCCTGTCTGTATCTGGACCAGGCAGGCATGGTGGTGAACGAAGCCCACGACCTGAAGGGTAATCTTGCGCGGGTGACAAGACGGCTGGCCCGGGGCTACCGGAAGGCTCTCGACTGGAGCGGCGTCGATGCCACGCTGCCGGCCGACGGCAGTGAAGCGCTCGACCCTGCCGGACTCGAGGCTGCGGCAGCCCTGTTGGTCATGGCAGAATCCTTTGGCAGCATGACCTCCTATGATGCCCTCAACCGGCCCGTCCAGCTCGTGCCGCCGCGCAGCAGCCTGCCCGGTGCGAAGTGCACGGTCGTCCAGCCCTTCTACAATGAGGCCGGTCTGCTGCAGCACGTCCGGGTATGGCTGGACTGTCCGGCAACGCCTGTAGCGCTGCTCGATCCCGCCGCCGAGCCGACGTCGCCGGTCGGTGTCGGCGCTATCGAGTATAACGCCAAGGGGCAACGGCTGCTGATCCGTTACGACAACGGAGCAGTGACACGGTATACCTACGATCCGGCAACGTTCCGGCTTGTCCGGCTCTATACGCGGCGGGGGGCGGCGTTCACCAAAGATTGTGACAACCCGCAGCCTCCCCCTGCGACCATGCCCTCTCCCGAGGAGCCACCCGGCGCCCCTTGTGGATTGCAGAACCTGCGCTACACCTATGACCCTGCGGGCAACATTACCCATATACATGATGATGCCCGGCAGACCGTCTACTTCAATGGCCAGGTCGTTCCGCCGCACAGCGACTATACCTACGATGCTCTCTACCGGCTCGTCAGGGCGGGTGGACGCGAGCATATAGGGCAGGTCGGACAGCCTGAAACAACCTGGAACGATGCCTTCCGCAGCCGGCAAGCGCACCCGCAGGACGGGCAGGCCATGCGCAACTACACCGAACAGTACGAATACGATGACGACGGCAACATCCTCAAACTGATCCATCAGGCAGCCGACAGAAACTGGACACGCACCTATGCCTATGACGAAACGAGTCAGACAGAGCCGGCGAAGAAAAACAATCGCCTGACCAGCGCCTCCGTGGGCATCACCACTCCCTCCATCGAGAGATACCGGTATGATGCGAGAGGTAACACTATTCGCATGCCCCACCTCGCCGGCCATCCCGATCCCGCGGCTGCCAACATGCATTGGGACTATAAGAGCCAGTTGCGCCGGACCGATCTGGGCGGCGGCGGTACAGCCTATTACACTTACGACGCATCGGGCCAGCGGGTGCGCAAGGTCCGGGAGAAGGCGCCGGGGCTTATCGAAGAGAGATTGTACCTGGGCGGCGTGGAATTCTTCAGGCGCCACGGAGGGGCGATCGGTTCTGACACGGCAGTCTTCGAGCGCGAGACGCTGCACATCACCGACGGGTCGCAGCGTATAGCCCTTGTGGAGACGCGCACCCTGGACAAGGCTCACGCTGACCCCGGGCCGGCCCGCCTGATCCGGTACCAGCTGGGGAACCACCTTGGCTCGGCCCTGCTCGAACTGGATCACCAGGCGGCCATCGTCTCCTATGAGGAGTACACACCCTTCGGCAGCACGTCGTACCAGGCTGTGCGGAGCCAGACCGAGACGCCGAAGCGCTACCGCTTTGCGGGCAAGGAGCGCGACGACGAGACGGGCTTCAGCTATCACGGGGCGCGCTACTACGCGCCCTGGCTCGGCCGGTGGATATCACCCGATCCCGCGGGACTGAAGGATGGCAGCAACCTCTATGCAGCCACCCGCAACAACCCCGTCAGGCTCGTCGACCCTACCGGTATGGCCGGCGAAGAGACGAATGTGGTCAAGCCGGTCGTGCTTGAGGCACTGAAGACGAAAGGTGTCCCCTATGCCACGGAGGTGATGTTCGACGTGGTGAGCAAGTCGGGCAAGGTCATCACCTCGGGACGGTTCGATGTCTTTTTCCTCGACCCCAGAACGGGCAGCCCCGTAATTCCCGAGTTGAAAGGCGTCGATCTCGGGGCATTGACACAGAACCAGGAAATCTACAAACCCATGCTCGAATCTTCAGAAGGCGCGACGATCCGCATCACCGGCAGCAAGGCGGCGGGCCTCGGCGTGAGCAAGGGCGTCACCCTGGTCGTCAGCGGAGAAAACTATGTCGTTGTCGGTATGGAGAACCTTACCGACTTCAGGGAGGCTCTCGATCAGGTGGCCGGCGGCAAGATCAAACACACCTTCCTCGACAAGTCCGGAAAGGTCCATATGTTCAAGACGACGGAGGAGTTCGAGCAGTTCCTGAAGAAGACGGGGAGGACGAAACCGACACCACCCGGCGGACCGAAAGGGTTCGTCACCCTCGAAGGCCTCGGCATCATGCTCGGTGTGGCGACGGCGCTCACACAGTATGTCCGGGGCGGACAGGAGATAGCGGAAGGGAAGACGGCGGAAGGGGCGATATCGACGGCGGAGGGGTCAACGACCCTCTTCATGACCTTTGCCCCTTATGCAAAAGGCGTGACCGCGGCAACGGGCACCGGAGCGGGAGCGCTCACGGCTGCTGCGGGACTTGCCGCGGCAGGGAGCATCATGCTCGCCGCCGAAACGGGCCGTGCCGCGGTGCGGGGTGAAGAGACGCCCCTTGAGGTTGCCGATAAGTTCTACGGCACGCAGTTCTCCGACGTTTACGCATGGCAAAAGCGCTCGACGACGGCGCGTGTTGCCTTCGGCGTGCTGTCTCTCGGCCTCTCCGAGGCCTGGTACGCCCTCAATAAATCGGTTGAGCAGTGAGCGGTGCTGCGCCGCAGGAAAATCTAGACACGGCACCTTCAATACAAAGGAACTACTCGATACAGAGGGAGGAGAGTCATGGGAGACGCCGCATTCATCCTGAAGCCGGGCCTGTCGAACAAGCGGGTGGCCGAAGTCGCCGAATCGAGGAAAGAGGAGGCGAAGTATGTCGCCGCACGGCTTAATGAGCGGCTGAAGTCCGCTGTAGCCGAGGCGGTCGGGCCGGACAGGCCGGGCCTGGCGCGGCTGATCGAGACGGCATCCCTCGATTACCGGAAGGTCAAAGAGAGCGATCTCCATACGGTCATCAGGGAGAAGCTTCTGGCAGGCGCCGAACGGAACCCTGCCCTCAAGGCAGAGGCCGAGGAGGCCCTGAAGGCCCTCGAGACGGCGCCGTCGATCCCGATCGGCACGCTGCTCAATCTCGACAGCCCCCTGAAGGACCACCCCCTCCTCGCAGCTGACTACCGCAAGGAAAAGCTCCTCAGGTCAGCGGAGCTGCTGGGCCTGAAAGAGACCCAGGCAGCAAAGCTGGCGGCGAAGGACATTGTTCTCGAAGACCTCAACGATGCGATTATCGACAGCCTCGTTACTGAGAAGGTCATTACGGCGAAGCAGAAAAAGGAGCTGCAGCTCATATCCGACCTGAGCCGGCTCGGCGGCGAGAATTTCGAGCTCATCAATGCCCTCAAGGCAGGCGGCGCTTCGTCGGTTGAGGACTTTATCGCCTGGGAGAGTGCGGACTGGCTCACTCTCATCAAAGGCAAAAAGGTCACGATACCGGCGAACGAGGAGAGCGCCGGCTCCTATGCCGAAAACCTGCGGGAAGGCATTGAGCAGGCCTATCCCACGCCCTATTTCCTGAACCGCATCATCAAGAGCAGCTACGAAGCAGAACTGAAGACCCTGGACAACCTGGCGGTCCTGGAGCGGCTGAACCCGTCGCTCGGCCTGGGGACGCGCGCCCCGGAAGAGATGGAGTGGACCGGCATCGCCGCCGACGCCCGCGCGAAGCTGGAGCAGGAGCGGGAGCGGCTCGCCCGGTTCGCGAACACCTATCGCTATCTCGATATCCAGACGGTCGCCGACGACAGGAAGCTCACGGCAGCCCAGAGAAAGGAGATCATCGGGAAGCGCCTCGCCGCGCTCGATACCTTCTACAAGAACAACCCCGGCCTCGACCTTGAGGTGACTGACTTCCTCGATAAGCGGACGAAGCTGAACTGGGCAGGCATCGATGAGGCCGAGAGGCCGCGGGTCAAGAGGCAGATGATGGCCTTTCAGCGGACCATGGAGCTGGCCGGCGATGCCGCCTCCCGGCAGAAACTGCTCGGCACGGGGCTGGATGCGGCCGTCTCCGTTGCCGGCATGACCGAGGGTGACTTCCTGAAGCTGACCGGTCTTGCGCTGGAGAAGGGGCGGGAGGTCTACAAGAAGGCCCTCGGCATCTCCGATGCCACCGCCCACTTCATGGAGGCGTTCCGGGACGCCGAGTTCGGCCTCTTCCGCATGATGGGCGTGACAAACCAGGGCTCGCTCGTCAACGACCTGCGCGACCTCGAAGGGTACGAGGACCTCTTCGGGCGCCAGGACTTCTGCGACTGCGAGGACTGCCGGTCGGTCCTCGGGCCCGCGGCCTATTTCACCGACCTGATGTACTTCGTGCAGGAGCATGTCTCGAAAAAGGTCTTCCTCCCGGGCCATGCCCAGCATCCTCTCTATCTCAGGAACCGGCGGCCCGATCTCTGGAAGCTCCCCCTCACCTGCGCCAACACCACCACCGAGCTGCCCTATCTCACCGTGGTGAACGAGGTGCTCGAACAGTATCTCAAACAGGCTGCGGGAGCTGCCGACGCCTATGACCTGCTGCGGAATGCCGACGTCTCCTGCGCGCTGCCCTTCACCCTGCCCCTGGAGGAGCTGAGGACCTATCTGAAACATTTCGAACTGAGCCTCTTCGATATCTACCGGGCGCTCAAGGAGCCCGCGGCCAAACTGCGGCGCGAGAAGCTGCAGCTTTCGGAAGAGGAGCTTGCCCTTGTGAAGACGCCCGCTCCCGGCCAGGTGCGGCGGCGCTTCGGCAACAGGGCCCTCGACCGCTTTCCGGTAAAAGACTTCGTCAGGATGGCAGGCATACGCCGGGAGGAGCTGGACGATCTGCTGGGCATCGCCTTCCTCCCCGAAGTCGCCAAGGTCTCGGTTGCCCTTGAACAGCTCTCCAACGACATCCAGGATTACGACGAGGTCCTCAAGGACCTGACCGAGGCGCGCCTCGACCTGATCCACCGTTTCCTGAGGCTCTGGGAGAAGACGGGCTGGACCATTAAGGAGCTCGATCTCATTCTGAACGCCCTCAAGGCTGCGGGGCTGGCGCATACGCTCGAAAGCAACGATGCCGCCGGCTCACCCGAGATCCTGCGGGTTGCCGACACGGTCCTCATGCGCGAGGCCCTGGAGCTCAGTGCCGAAGAGCTTGCCAGCCTCGTATATCAGATTCCCGACAAGCCCTTCGGCGACAGCCGCACCAGCTTCTACGACCGTCTCTTCGACCGGGAGAAGATCTTCGGCGTCGCAGCGGTAGCGCCGGACGGGACCAGGACCTACAATCAGACGGCGGTTCTGCCCGCCGACAGGTCGCTCGACAAGATAACGACGCTGCTTCTGGCAGGCCTGGGGATCAGCGAGTCCGACCTAGGCACGCTCTTCAGCCTGCTGAATATCAATAGAGCAGTGGATGTGAACATCGACCGGGCGCTGCTGTCGCGGCTCTACCGGCAGGCCCGTATCGCCAAGGGTCTCGGCTGGACCATTGAAGAGTATGGTGCGGTGCTCCGGCTGGCGGGGAGCGGCGCTGAGGCCTCCTCGCCGGACGACGTCCTCAAGCTCGTCGCCTTCAGGGAGTGGCTCCAGCCCTCACCCTTCGGGGTGGCCGAATTGAAGCTGATCCTTCTCGGAGAAGAGAGCGCATCACTGCACTACCAGAACACCCGGGACTCACTGGCCGCGAAGGTGCTGGATATCCAGACCTCGGACCAAACGGACAAGAAGGGACTTCTTCTTATCTCCCTTCAGGAGCTTTTCACGCTCACTCCGGAGCAGCTGAAGAACGAGCTGCTGCCGGCCTTCTCCTCAGTCGACATCAACGGCGCCGGCATAGCGAAGGCGCTGAACGCCGCCTTCACCAACGGGAGGCCTGACACGCCCGCGGACCTCGACGCCCTCGTCACCATGGTGCGGGAGCTCGAACGGGTCCAGCTGCTCTTCAAGATGCTCGAATTCGACGCCTCGGCCATTACCTGGTTCATCGGCCACAAGGAGGTCTTCGGCATCGCCGACCTGAAGAGCCTGAACGTGACCCATCTGCGCGCCGCAGCCGCGTACAGGACGCTGGCGGCGCTGGACAGGGAGCGGGGGAGCGGCCTCAGGGCCGCGCTTGAAGATTATCAGGCAACCCACCACTTCTCCGCCGGTGCGGGAGACTTTCTTGCCGGCCTGCTGGGCCGGCCCCCGGCGCTGATCAAATCCGTCGCTGCAGCTCTTCCCTTGCCGGCCACCGCTCTCATGGCGTATCAACAGATCCTCGATCTGCTGCAGCTCTGCCGGAAGCTCGGCATCGAGGGGCCCTCGCTGGTCAAACTCAAGGCAACCGACTATGCGGGGTTGAAGGTGGCCCGCGACATCGCCCTCGGGGCCTTCGCCTCCAAGTACGCCGATGAGGGGGAGCGCAGGACCAAGCTCGAGCCCTACGGCGACCGGATCAACACGCTGAAGCGGGATGCGCTATGCGCGTATATCCTGGGCCGGAGCGACGCCTTCAAATTCAGGGACCGCTCGGACCTCTACGGCTTCTTTCTCCTCGATGTCGAGATGAGCGGCTGCTTCCGTACCTCCCGGCTGGTGGCGGCCATCGGCAGCCTGCAGCTCTATGTCCACCGCTGCCTCATCAATCTCGAACAGTCGGACCTCACGCTGAACCCGGCCATCCACAACCTCAAGGTCAATCCCACCCTGATCCCCGTCGGCGAGTGGGAATGGCGCAAGAACTATCGGGTGTGGGAGGCGAACCGGAAGGTCTTCCTCTACCCTGAACTGTATATCGATCCCGCCCTCCGGGACAACAAGACGCACCTCTTCAGGGAGCTCGAAGAGGAACTGCTCCAGGAGAAGATATCCCAGGAGAGCGCCGAGGCCGCCTACAAGAAGTATCTCGCCCAGTTCGCCGACCTGACGCGGCTCCGGTACGCCGGGGCCTGCTATCACAGCGTCTACGAGCCGACCACCGTCGATCTTTCCAAGGAAGGCCTCGTCATCAAGGCGGTCGCGGGGGCCGGTGAAACGAACGAAAGCTGTTATTACCTTTTTGCCCGGACCAACGTCCATCCTTACCAATACTACTACCGCACCTACAACCACTACAAGAAGGTGTGGGGCAACTGGGAGAAGCTCGACCTCGTCATCGAGGCCGCCGAGATCTCGGCCCTGTTCCACCGGGGCAGGCTCTCTCTCTATTGGACCGAGGTGACCCGCAAGGAGATGAGCAGCGTCAAGAACGGTAATGCCGAGGGCGACAGCGCCCTGTTCAAGGTCTACGTCAAGTATTCGTTCCTGAACGAGCACGGGAAGTGGAACGCTCCCCAGCGGCTCTACCTCGGCTTCACCCATGCCGAGGAACGGAAGATCTTCGAGCGGGTGCAGTACACGTATCCCTCCAACGAAAAGGAGCGGGACCGGAAGCACGACGCCGTGTTCGAGAGCTACGAACAGAAGGTGTTCCGGAAACCCTATGCGCTGCTGAGCGGCAGCACGGACCGGCCGGTGAGCCTGTTCCACATCTGGTCCCAGAACCGCGGGGTGCAGCAGGTCAGATACTGGACCGACGACTATACCTACGCGCACCCCTTGATCGAGATACGCGTCCCGGCAGCGGAGTTCATCGTGACCAACGATCAGTTCAACCTGACGAAACAGGTGACGTTCTCCATGAAGATCAACTTCGGCACCTGGACCTTTGCCGCCTCCTTCGCAGGCACCCTGATCCTTCAGAACGCATCGAGCTGTGTGCTCACTATGGAGAAAACAGTCGTGCAAGCGGGTACCATCTCTATCACCATCAATGAGTTCAGCCTGCCGGTGCCGGTGCATGCCGCGACCCTCCCGGTGCAGATCAAGGTGTCAAAAGCCGGCCTGTCGCTCGCCAGGAACGAAATCGACGGGGTGGCGCCGGCGGACCTCATGAATGCGACGGGCGACCTGACCGGCAGTGCGGTCTTCTTCCTGAAAAAGGAATACGACGTGGCTTTCAGCGAGAGCGGCTATTTCATCCGCTACGTCGAGGACGGAAGCGAAGACTTTACGGAGCGTGAACGGAAGCTGCAGCAGGCCGGCAGCGGGGAGGGCCTCCTCTCCATCGATACTGAAGGCTCTCTGGAGGCGGTGCCCCTGACAACGGTGCTTACCGACGAGCTGAGCTCGATACTCTTCGACGAGGGCGTAGAGAGTTTCCTCTCCCTGCGGACCCAGCTCCTGACCCTCCCCAGCGGGCAGCAGCTCGACTTCGACGGTCCCTACGGAGCGCACTATTGGGAGCTGTTCTTCCATATCCCGTTCCTCATCGCCCATCACCTCAACGCCAACCAGAAGTTCAAGGAGGCCAAGTGGTGGTACGAACGGATATTCAACCCCACCGGCGACGAGACGCCCGCCGATGCACGGCCCACGGACCACAACTGGCAGTTCCGCCGGTTCAGGGGACTGACCATCGAGAAGCTCAAGGCGGTCCTCACCGATGAGCAGGCCCTCGAGGCCTACCGGGAGGACCCCTTCAATCCCCACGCCATCGCCCGCTTGCGCCTTAACGCCTACCAGAAGGCCATCGTGATGAAGTACATCGATAACCTCATCGACTGGGGCGACCATCTCTTCGCCCAGGACACGCGCGAATCCATTAACGAGGCTGAGATGCTCTACCAGATGGCGGCAGATATCCTGGGCAGCAGACCGGTCAAACGGGGGGCCTGCAAGACCGCCCTTGAAAAGGACCTCACCTATGAACGTATCGCCCCCGGAATCGGGGCGGGGACGGAGTTCCTCATCACCCTCGAGAACGTTTACAGCAGGACAAAGAAGATCAAGGAAGTCGAGACAGGAGTGATCAAGCCGTCGAAGCGCCTGCGCTCGCTGCTCGGTGGAGAGGAGCCCACGACCCTGGCCGCCGTGGCCGAGGCTGTGGGCAGCGCGAAATACAGCGGGATGTTCGTTGCCGGCAACGCGCCTGCTGCTCCTGCGGCGAAGGATGACGGGAAGAAACGCAAGGTCACAAAGCACGAGTACAAGGTCAAGGCGAAGCAGCGGGCAAAGGAGAAGGTGAAGCGCTGGGCAGACGAGGAGAAGTTCAAGGATAAGATCAAGACCAAGCCTCCCAAACGGCGTCCGGGCTCGGAACTTGTCAAGCAGAGCGCGCTTGCCTTCTGCGTGCCCCAGAACAAGGAACTGCTGAAGTATTGGGACCGTGTCGAGGACCGGCTCTTCAAGATTCGCCACTGCATGAACATCAAAGGCATCAGGCGGAGCCTGTCCCTCTTCCAGCCGCCGATCGACCCCATGCTGCTCGTCAAGGCGCGGGCCGCCGGACTGAGCCTCGAAGATATCGGCGCCCTTCTGACTGCTGCCGGAGCGATTCCTCCGTACCGGTTCAGTTTCCTCGTCGAGAAGGCCAGGCTTGTTGCCCAGACGGTCCAGAGTTTCGGCTCGGCGCTTCTCAGCGCCCTCGAGAAAAAGGACAACGAGGAGCTTGTACTGCTCAAATCGGTCCATGAGCGGACCATCCTCAAGATGACCCGGGACATCAAGAAGCGGCAGCTCGCCGAGAGCCGGTACCAGCTCAAGGCTCTGGAGGAGAGCATCGCCAACGTTCAGCAGCGCGCCGATTACTATCAGGGGCTTATCGACGGCGGACTGATCGGATGGGAGACGACCCAGCAGATCGCGACCCATACGGCATCGGGACTCGAAACCGCTGCCGCGATCCAGAAACTCATTGGAGGGATCCTCTTTCTGATTCCGCAGCTGGGGAGTCCCTTCGCCATGAAGTACGGAGGGTCGGAGCTGGGCAACAGCGCCCAGGCCTTCGGCGAGATGATGCGGAGCACCGCCGCCATCGCCCACGCCGTCGCCGCCTCCGCCGGCCTCGAGGCGGGGTATCAGCGCCGCGAACAGGAGTGGAAGCAGCAGCTCAAGGTCGCCCAGGCGGAGCTCAGGCAGCTGGAGCAGCAGCGGCTGGCAGCTGAGGTGAGGACGCTGATCGCTGAACGGGACCTGGAGGTTCACGAAACGTCGATGGAGCAGGCCGCCGAGTTGCATGACTTCTACCGCGACAAATTCACGAGTCTCGGTCTGTACAACTACCTGGCGTCAACGCTGAACCGGCTCTACCGCCAGGCCTACGAGGCTGCCTACGACATGGCGAAACTGGCGGAGCGGGCCTGCCGGTTCGAGCTGGACGAAACGGAGACCTATATTGCCAACGACAACTGGCAGTACGACCGGGCGGGCCTCCTTGCCGGCGAGCGGCTGATGCTCCAGCTGCATAAGCTGGAACAGGCCTATATTGAGAAGAATGTCCGCATCCCCGAGATATCACAATCCTTTTCGCTTGCGCTGCTTGACCCCCTCGAACTGGTCAAGCTCCGGCAGACGGGCGCCTGCACCATACGGATCCCCGAGATCGCCTTCGAACTGCTCTACCCGGGCCACTACAAACGGCTGATCAAGTCGGTCAGGATAACGATCCCCTGTGTGGTCGGTCCCTACACCAACGTGAGCGCGCGGCTGACGCTGCTCAAAGGGGAGGTGGAACCCGACGACAAGGCCGCCCTGACGGAAGTGTCTGTGGGGAAAAACACCTCCATTGCCACGAGCGGCGGCCTCAACGACGCCGGCATGTTCGAGTTCTCATTCAGGGACGAGCGGTATCTGCCGTTCGAGGGCGGCGGCGCGATCAGCGAGTGGAGTCTGGAGCTGCCTTCCGCGATCAGGTCCTTCAACTACGATACGATTGCGGATGTGGTAATGCACATCAGCTATACGGCCCGCGAGGGCGACCGGACTGCCGCCGAAACCGCTCTGGCCGCGGCAGTGACGAATTACGCCGCGGCGAAGGGACTCTTCCGCCTCTTCAGCATGAAGCATGAGTTCCCCGCAGCTTTCAGCCAGCTTGTAGAGGGAGGGGCAGCGCAGAAGACCGAGGTCACTCTTGGGGCGCAGCACTTCCCGTACCTCTTCGGCGACAAGCCCCTGGCGCTCCTCCAGACAAAGATCTATCTGAAGCCGAAGAGGGGGAAGACGGTTGCAGCTCCGGCGGCGCTCAAGATGGGCACTGTTGCCGTAGCCTGGGATGCCGGGGAGGACATTGCGATGACCGGCAGCGCAGGGGAGAAAGATAAGCTGAAGGGCGGCGCCGTGGCGCTCCAGGGCTCTCCCCTGCAGAAGTGGAGTATCGACGCCGGCGACAACGGACTGGATAAAGACGCGGTGGAGGATATCCTGGTCCTCATGAAGTACAAGGTCACGGGCATCTAGCAGTCTGAAGAAAAATGAAAGGGGCTGCTTCCTCAGCAGCCCCTGATGTTGTGAGCGTCCCCATGGGGATTCGAACCCCAGTTACCGCCGTGAAAGGGCGATGTCCTAGGCCGGGCTAGACGATGGGGACATCTAAAAACCGTAACGCGTGCCACCCGCTACGCGCTACCGGTCACGATCGTACCATGAGCCGCGTTGGATTCGAACCAACGACCCACGCCTTAAAAGGGCGTTGCTCTACCAGCTGAGCTAGCGGCCCGGAACGCTGGGGCACGATACCCAGCGGAAAATTCGAATTAATAATTTACTATGCAGCATTGCTGTTTGTCAACAACATGATGCGTGAGGGAGAGGGGGCGGGGCATGGTACGCTCGACTCAACTGTACCCCAAAGATCATACGATCTTCGGGGACCCCGTTCTCGGTCGATGCGACCTCCGAGGAGGCTCGCCATTTATCAGATAAGGGGGACATCCTGTCCTCCTGCAAGCTCACCATCAAGCTCACCATACCGCTCGCATACCATTCCCCGCCCCCTCTCCGGTACTTATTTTATTATAGGACCTACGCGCTTTTCGTGTAGGGCAAAAGACCGCCTTTCAGGATGAGGGCCCTCTCCCGCTCATTGAGAGGCGCGGCAGCCTCGAACACGTATCCCCTGGTCACGTTCTCCACCCTGAGATTCCGGCCGTTCTCCAGGAGCTCCTTCACCTCTCTGATGACGAGACGGTCTCCTCTTTCAATCCTATCATAGTCTCCCTCAGTGGTGAACAGGAGCGGCAGGATACCGAAATTGATCAGGTTCGCCCGGTGGATGCGGGCGAAGGACTTCGCGATGACCGCCTGCAGCCCGAGGTACATGGGAGCGAGCGCAGCATGCTCGCGCGACGACCCCTGCCCGTAATTCTCGCCGCCGACGACGATGCCGCCGCCCCTCGCCTTCGCCTCCTGGGCACGGCTGCTGAAGGTCTTGTCGATATTCTCGAAGACGAACTCGGAGATGGCGGGGATATTGGACCTGAAGGGCAGCACTTTCGAGCCCGCGGGCATTATATCATCGGTCGTGACATTGCTGCCGAGCTTGAGAAGCACCTCGGCCTCGATCGTCTCCCTCAAGGGCTCTTTTACGGGCACCTCTTTGATATTAGGGCCCTTGATGATCGCTGCGCCGCCGGTCTCCGCAACGGGCGGGATGATGAGATTATCGCTGATCGTGAACTGCTTGGGCTCTTTGACCATCGGGATATCGATACCGGCATCCCGGGGATCGACGATCTCGCCGTTGAGCGCCATTACCGCGCAGGCGATGGGATTGGTCAGATAGACGAGGGCGTCTTTGGTGCCTGACCTCCCCTGGAAATTCCTGTTATACGACCGTATCGACACCTGTCCCGACCCCGGAGCGCCGCCCATGCCGATGCAGGGACCGCAGGACGATTCGAGCATCCGCGCGCCGGCGGCGATCATATCCGCCGTCAACCCCTCCCGCGAGAGCATTTCGTAGACCTGCTTCGAGCCGGGATTGATCAGGAGGTTTACCTCGGGGGGAACCGTCCTGCCTTTCAGGATGGCGGCCACGGTCTTCATCGCCTGGTACGACGAGTTGGTGCAGCTGCCGATGCAGACCTGGTGCACCTTCTTGCCGGCGATCTCGCGGATAGCCGCGACCTTATCGGGGCTGTGCGGCTGGGCGATCATCGGCTCGATGCTGTCCAGGTCGAGCACGATCACTTCATCGTACCGGGCGCCCTTGTCGGCTTTAAGCTCGATCCAGTCCTTTTCCCTCCCTTCGGACTTCAGAAAGGCGAGGGTCCGCTTGTCGCTGGGGAAGACGGAGGTCGTGGCGCCCAGTTCTGCACCCATATTGGTGATCGTGGCCCGCTCGGTGACGTTGAGGTCCGCTGCGCCGGGACCGCCGTACTCGATGATCTTGCCCACGCCCCCTTTCACCGTAAGCATTTTGAGGAGGGTGAGGATGACGTCCATCGCCGTTATGTGGGGCCGGGGGAGCTTCCCGGTCAGCTTCACCTGCACCACGTTGGGCATGGTGAGCTCGAAGGCGGCTCCTGCCATGACGGTCGCGGCCTCGAGGCCGCCGACGCCGATGGCGATCATGCCCATGCCGCCCCCGGTAGGCGTATGGCTGTCCGTTCCGAGCGCTATTTTCCCGGGGGCGGCGAAGCGTTCGAGATGGACCTGATGGCAGATGCCGTTGCCCGGCTTCGAGAAATAGGCGCCGAACTTCCGGGCAGCGGTCTGGAGAAAGAGGTGGTCGTCGGCATTCATGAAGTTGGACTGGAGCATATTGTGGTCGACATAGGAGACCGCCAGGGGAACCCTGACCCGGTCTATGCCTATGGCCTCGAACTCCAGCCAGGTCATGGTGCCGGTGGCATCCTGGGTATAGACCTGGTCTACCCGCAGCCCGATCGGACTGCCCGGGGTGAGGTCTCCGTGAACCCTGTGCGAATCGAAGATCTTCTGAACAATATTCTTTCCCATCGGTATCCTCTTTCCCGGAAATCGGAACAGGACAAAAAGCGCCTTTTATGCTGAAAGTTTACTCCCGACTCCCGAATTCCGTGTATTTATGCGTATTTTCTTTGACTTTAACCAGACTATTATGGTAAAAAAACAGATAAAAAATCAAACAAGTAAGGGCCAGGAAAAGAGGAGCATATGCATCTATTCAACTACAGAAACGGTGAGCTGTATGCTGAAGATGTGCCGGTGCGTGAGATCGCGGCAAAGGTGGGAACTCCTGTTTTTATCTATAGTTACAACACGTTACTGCGGCACTTCAAGGCGTATCAGGATGCATTCAGCAGCTTCCCCCACCTGATCTGTTATGCCCTCAAGGCGAACTCCAATGCGGCCGTAATCAAGCTCTTCGCCAAGCTCGGCAGCGGCGCCGATGTGGTCTCCGGGGGGGAGTTGTTCCGGGCGTTGAAGGGCGGAATCCCTGCCAAAAGAATCGTTTATGCCGGCGTGGGAAAGACAGAAGAGGAGATCCGGCTGGCCCTGAAGAATAAAATCCTGATGTTCAATGTCGAGTCCGAGCACGAGCTCAGGGAGATAGACCGGATTGCGGGCAAGCTGAAGGCAAAGGCGCCGATCGCCCTGCGGGTCAATCCGGATATCGATCCCATGACGCACCCCTATATATCGACGGGACTCAAGAAGCATAAGTTCGGGATCCCCATAGAGAATGCCCTCGAGTTCTATAAGCTCGCCCATAGCCTCAAGAATGTGGCGATCGTGGGTATCCACAAACATATCGGCTCCCAGCTGACCAAGGTGGCGCCCTTTGTCGACGCGGTGAAGCGTCTCCTGCTCCTCATCGACGATCTCGCGAAGCAGGGCATCCCCATCAGCTATCTCAATATCGGCGGAGGGCTCGGCATCACCTACTACGACGAGACGCCGCCCATTCCCTCCCAGCTCGCGAAGAGCGTGCTCCCGCTGCTCAAGGGAAGAAATGTGACCCTCATTGTCGAACCGGGCAGGTCGATCGTCGGCAATGCCGGCATTCTCGTCATCAAGGTGCTTTATACCAAGAAAGGGGATGACAAGGACTTCGTCATCGTCGATGCAGGGATGAACGACCTCATCAGGCCCTCTATCTACGGCGCGTACCACCACATCCAGCCGGTGCTGAAGAACCGCAAGGACAAGGTTTTCGGCGATATCGTCGGCCCCATCTGCGAGTCAGGTGATTTCCTCGCAAAGGACCGGGAGCTCCAGCGTGTCGAGCCGGGAGAATATCTCGCGGTGATGAGCGCAGGGGCGTACGGCTACTCCATGGCCTCGAACTACAACAGCCGCCCGCGGGCCGAAGAGGTATTGGTCAAAGGAAAGAAGTATGCTACCATTAGGAAAAGAGAGACCTATAGTGACCTTATCCGGGGAGAGGCCGTACCCAAGCTTATTTAAACTATGGAACTCACCTTCACCAAGATGCACGGGATCGGCAATGACTTCATTGTCATCGATGCCCGGGATATCGACCTCGCGGGCCGCTTCGATAGGGGAGAGCTCGCTCGCACGCTCTGCAGCCGCCGTTTCGGGGTAGGCGCTGACCAGGTCCTGCTCCTGCTCGACTCAGGCGTCGCCGATTTCACGATGAAGATCTACAATGCCGACGGTAGCGAGGTCGAGATGTGCGGCAACGGCATCCGGTGCCTCGCGAAGTACGTATGGGACAGGGGACTCTCGACCAAGGATACGCTCGAGATCGATACCCTCGCCGGCGTCATCCGGCCTGAACGGGCGGGCAATCTCGTCAGGGTGGACATGGGGGAGCCGGTGTTCGATGCCGAGCGGATCCCGGTGAACCTCGAGTCCGCCTCTCCCATCGTCGATTATCCGCTCCGCATTAACGACCGGGAGTTCAAGGTTACCTGCGTCTCTATGGGGAATCCCCATGCTGTCGTCTTCATGGAGGAGGATATCGCGGATTTCCCGGTCGCGCTGTACGGTCCGATCATAGAGACGCACACGCTCTTCCCCAACAAGACCAATGTCGAGTTCGTCACTGTCGGCAGCAGGAAGGACCTGACCATGCGGGTGTGGGAGCGGGGCTCCGGTGAGACCATGGCCTGCGGAACAGGAGCATCGGCGGTCGGCGTGGCCGCAATGCTGAAGGGCCTGACAGAACGAACGGTCACCGTACATCTTCTCGGCGGCGATCTCGTGATCGAGTGGCCCCAGAACGGCCATGTTTATATGACCGGTCCTGCCGAGGAGGTCTTCGAGGGCAGGATCGCGAGCATCGCCGGAAGAGGGCAGAACAGCAGGGACCTCCGCGCGAGACATGCTGCCCCGAACCGGGATTCCGTAACAAGGGCGAACCCAGAAGCGCCGCAATCAGCGGGAGCACCAGGGCTGAGAGCAGGCGCCGGGCAGGACTGATCTTTAATATAACCATGGTTTTTGATTCCTATTTCGACGGGGAGGAAGCGATGTTCAAAGGTTCCATTGTCGCGATTGTTACACCGTTCAAGAACGGGAAGTTTGACGAGAAGGCGTATGGCGATCTGATCGAGTGGCATATTGCCCAGGGCACCCACGGGATTGTCCCCTGCGGCACCACGGGAGAGGCCTCGACCCTCGGCTTTGAAGAGCATTACCGCGTTATCGAGGTCGCGGTGAAGGCGGCGAACAAGCGGATCCCGGTCATCGCCGGCACCGGCGCCAACGCCACGGACGAGGCGATAGAGCTTACCCAGAAGGCGAAGAAGCTCGGCGCCGACGGCGCCCTCATGGTGACGCCCTACTACAACAAGCCGACCCAGGAAGGGCTCTACCGTCACTACAAGGCGGTTGCCGACAAGGTGAAACTCCCCATCGTGCTGTACAACGTCCCGGGCAGGACCGCTGTCAACATGCTCCCTCCGACGGTCGCCCGCCTGATGGAGTGCAAGAACATCGTCGCGATCAAAGAGGCGACGGGCGATATGAAGCAGGTGAGCGAGGTGATACGGCTCTGCGGCGACCGCATCGCCGTCATCTCGGGCGACGACTTCACCACGCTGCCGCTCCTTGCGCTCGGCGGCAAGGGCGTCATCTCGGTCTCGGCCAACGTGGCGCCGAAGGATGTTGCTGAGATGTGCAACGCCTGGGAGCGCGGAGATATCGCAAAGGCGCGGGAGCTGCACTACAAGCTCGAGCCGCTGAATGCCGCCATGTTCATCGAGACCAACCCCATCCCGGTGAAGACCGCCCTCGCGATGATGGGAAAGATAAAGGAAGAGTTCAGGATGCCGCTCTGCGAAATGTCCGCTGCCAACAGGGACAAGCTCAGAGGGGTGCTGAAGAGTGCGAAGCTCGTTAAATAGAAGTCAGGAGTCGGGAGCCGGGGGCCGGAAGAAAGCAGGGTTTGCCGCAGCGTGTGTTCTGAGCGCTGTCTTCTGGCTCCTGGCTCCTGCGGTGGTTGCCGCTCCTCCCGACCCCTTCGATATCGACAAGCTTATCGGCAAACAGGCGCCGGAGTTCACCCTGAAGGATATGGGCGGTATCCCGGTATCGCTCTCCTCGATGAAGGGCAGTGTCGTCCTGCTCAACTTCTGGGCCACCTGGTGCCCGCCCTGCAGGGCGGAGATTCCCTCTATGAACAAGCTCGGTGATAGACTGAAAGGGAAGAAGTTCGTCATCCTCGGGGTGACCACCGACAGGGACGCATCCTCGGTGAGGACGTTCATGAAGCGGCAGCCGATACACTTCCCGGTGCTGCTGGACACCAAGCTCAGGGTCTCGAAGGAGACCTACAAGGTTTCTACCGTGCCTATGACGTTCCTCATCGACAAGCGGGGCGTCATCATCGATACCTTCTTCGGCGAGCACGACTGGACCGACCCCGACATCATCAAGCAGATCGAAGCCCTCCTCTGAACCTCCTCTCCGTCTGAAACGTATTACTGATGCGTTATCATGACAGGTCAACCGGGGGGATTCTTTTTTCATCAAGAGTGCCTGAGTTCTCCAGGGCGCAGGTTGCGCCCTGCGCCCCCACCTTTGCTCTTGAGAAAATGCGTATATTCCGTTGCCCCTCTGCAGAAGGGAAAAACGTCTAATCACTCTTGATGAAAAAAGAATCCCCCCGGTTGACCTCGGCGCTATGAGGGGGCGGGAGGGTTTCACTTTTTTGCGGAATTATTCTTCGTTGGTCCCACTGTAAGCGGTGTTGTGCTCGATCTGCGCAGATGCACCCGCAACGGTGGTTCGCCCCAAAGGCTTCGCCTTTATGGGCTGCACCAGAGCCAGGAATTCCGCAAAAAAGTGAAACCCTCCCGCCCCTTCTCGCATGCTCATCGGCAGATTCTCCGGGAAGACTCCGGCAGGTGCTGGTAAGGAAGAGAGAAAACCGGGGGAGTCCCGCTCTCGGGGGGAGAGGCAGCAGGGAACTCCCCCGTAACCCCTTAAGTTGCCTTAAAGGGTTGTCTCGTAAGCCCTGCCCCGCATGAGGCAGCGGCATCGGTGATCGCCAGGGGAACGTGGTCCTTCACAAGAACCACTAAGAGTATCATTTTACACTTTTCCGTAAATTTTTGCACGACAACATACCGGCAACCCTTCCCGCACGCCAGGAGCATCCTTCCACTAACGCGCCTGATGGCAGGCGATATCCCTGTCGCCGCTTCGCCTCAGCTCGGGAGACAGCGTGCCGCAGAGGTCGATCCGCTGCGGGCATCGCGGGTGGAAGGGACAGCCGGAGGAAATCGCGATCGGACCCGGGACATCAGTCGTACCCTGTCCCTTTCCCTGGATGCTCTCCCTTCGTTCGGCCCATTCTCCTTTTATCCTGAGCTTGGGCGCCGAGGAGAGGAGCAGCTGTGTATAAGGATGTTCCGGCGACCTGAAGAGATCCTCGGTCTTTGCCCGCTCCACTATCTTCCCGAGGTACATGACCGCGACCTCGTCGCTGAAGTAGCGGACGACCCTCAGATCGTGGCTGATGAAGATGAAGGATATGGCGGACTCCCTCCGTATATCCTGGAACAGGTTCAGGATCTGCGCCTGAATCGAGACATCGAGCGCCGAGAGGGGCTCGTCGGCAATGATCAGCTCCGGCGAGAGTGTCAGGGCCCGCGCAATGCAGATGCGCTGACGCTGGCCGCCGCTGAATTCGTGGGGATACCGGTTTGCGGCATCCCTCGTAAGCCCTACCTTTTCGAGGAGCGTAGCAACCCTCTCCCTTATTTCGCCCCTGGGGGCGACCCGGTGGATGCTCAGGGGTTCGGAGAGCGTATCGACGATCCTCATCCTCGGGTTGAGGGAGGCGAAGGGGTCCTGGAAGACGATCTGGACAGAACGCCGGAAGCGTTTCAGCGCCTCTCCCCTGAGGGACGTTATATCATGCCCCTTGAAGAAGATACTCCCCCCGGTAAGGGGCAGCAGCTTCAGCACGAGCCGGGCTACCGTCGACTTGCCGCAGCCGCTCTCTCCGACGACCGCAAAGACGCTGTCCTTTCTTACTTCGAAGCTGACGTCATCGACAGCGCGCAGCACTCCCTCTTTCCGGCCGAAAGCGCCCTTGACCGGAAAGTACTTCTTGATCCCCTCGACCTGCAGAAGGGTATCCGGCGAGCCGGAGAACCGGTGATCAGGGAGGACCTGCGCTGTCCTGTCGGCCTGGTTATTCATTTGAAAGCCTCATCGGGTACCTGTCGTTATTCTCCTCTTCACCGGCGTATCTCATTCCACCGTATGCAGCGCACATAGTGCCGGGGTTCCGCCTCGACCAGCTCGGGTTCCGCTCTCCTGCAGGCGTCCTGCGCAGCGAAACAGCGGTCCGAAAACTTGCAGCCCTCGGGCAGGCGGTCGGGGGTTGGGACAAAACCGGTGATCGGCTTCAGCACCGTCCCCTTCGAGACCGGCAACGACTCCAGGAGCCCTATCGTGTAGGGGTGGAGCGGGTTCCGGAAGAGATCGTCGACCCGGGCGAGCTCCATGATCCGCCCCGCGTACATGATAGCGACCCGGTCCGCCTGCTCGGAAATGATGCTCAGGTCATGGGTGATGAGCAGGACTCCCATCTGCCGCTCCTGCCGCAGCCCCTGGAGCAGCTCGAGGATCTGCGCCTGAATGGTCACGTCGAGCGCGGTCGTCGGCTCATCGGCGATCAGGAGCGAGGGGTTGCAGGCGATCGCGATGGCGATCATCACCCGCTGCCGCATGCCTCCCGACATCTGGTGCGGATAATCCTTCACCCGCAGCTCCGGCGAAGGGATCTTCACGGCCCGCAGCAGCTCCACCGCCCTGTTCATTGCCTCTCTTTTCGAAAGCGCCTCATGGGTCATCAGCGTCTCGGCGATCTGGTATCCCACGGTCAGCACCGGATTGAGCGAGGTCATCGGCTCCTGGAAGATCATCGAGATATCCCTGCCCCGGATGCCGCGCATCTCTTCCTCATCGAGGCCGAGGAGATTCCGGCCGTTGAAGAGGACCTCTCCCTCGGTGAAGGCATTGGGCGGCAGGATGCGCAGAATAGAGAGAGCGGTGAGGCTCTTGCCGCAGCCGCTTTCACCGACGAGGCCGAAGACTTCAGCTTTATTCAGGTCCAAGGAGAGGTCGGAGACTACCCGCACAAGCCCTTTATCTGTCCTGAAGAGCACGGACAGATCGGCTATACACAGAAAAGAGGACATAGTAAGCATCATAAGTCTTTATGCAAAACGTTGTCAATATCGGCGCTGCGCGATGCGGTCACGCGTGCATCCTAAGACTCACCGCAGACGCAGAAGGGCAATGGGCGGCTCTGCAGATGAAGAGACGAGGGGCGGGGTCGTTCGTGTCGTCTGTTTCTACGTATCCTTACTGCCTTCCTTGAGCCCCTCGCCCGGTGATCCCGAAGGGAGGGCGCTCCTACCATCCCCGTCAAGCCACACCGGTCTATTTTTCGACCATCTCCTTGTTGAGCGCATCATGGAACGGTTTGCCGACCTTAAAGTGCAGGACCCGCTTGGCCGGCACCTCGACCTTTTCGCCGGTCCGGGGATTGCGCGCCGTCTTTGCGTTCCTCTGCTTGATCCTGAAGTTCCCGAATCCCCGGATCTCGATCTTCTCTCCCCTGGCAAGGGCGTCCTTCATGCCGTCGAAGATGGTGTTGATAATGGTCTCGACCTGCTTTTTCGTGAGACCATCCACTTTTTCCGTCACCTTTTCTATCAAGACCGATTTTGTCATAGTCGCCTCCTCAAAGTAGTGTCAATCGTTATAGCGTTATAGCGTCCATGGAATCATCGCACGCCGGGCCGCTCTCTTTGTTCCGTTCGGCCTTTTGGCTCTTCTGCTTCCTGCGGCGCGCAACTCGATAAACGCTACAACGCTACAAACGAGAGCTAAAGCGTGAACATATATTTTAATTCCATTGTGGGTGCAATTTTCAACAGGCCCTCGGCGATCTTCCCGCTGAAAAGGTCGAGGAGCGGCGACCGCTCCTTTTTGGTGACCACCTGGGGCTCGCCCTTGATGCCCGCGAGCTTCGCCGCCGCCTTCACCGCATGTTCGAGGTCGCCGAGCTCATCGACGAGCTTTGCCTCCACCGCCTGTCTGCCGGAGAAGACCCGTCCGTCGGCGATCTTCCGGACCTCCTCGACCGGCAGTTTTCTTCCCTCGGCCACGGCGCCGATAAACTGCTCGTGGACATCGTCCATGACGCCCTGGAGGATCGCGCGCTCTTCAGGCCCGATCCCCCTGAAGATCGAGGCGATGTCCTTGTGCTCGCCGCTCTTGATCACCTCGGTCGTAATGCCGAGCTTCTTCATCAGTTCGCGCACGTTGGGCACTTCCATGATCACGCCGATCGAGCCGGTAATCGTGCCGGGATTCGCGATGATCCGGGACGCGGGAGCCGCTATGTAGTAGCCCCCCGACGCCGCGACCGACCCCATCGAGACCACCACCTTCTTGGCGGCGACCGCCCGTTTCATCTCGCTGTAGATCTCCTGGGAAGGGACGACCCCGCCTCCGGGGCTGTTGACCCTGAGCACGATCGCCCGTATCGAAGCGTCGTTTGTATATCCCTTCAGCTCATCCACCGTCTCTTTCGCTTCGAGGATCGGGCCCTCGACCCTGACCAGGGCGATCTTCTCCCCGAGCGGGACCTGCTTCTGAAAGAACGCGATCAGGCCGCTCAGGACGAGCAGGAAGACGAGGAAGAGCGCTGCGCCGATGCAGGTCTTTCTAACGTTCATGCGCTACGCTCAACGTCTTCAGATTTTTCATGCTCAGGCCGATCTTCCTGTCTTCGACATTGACCTTGATGATCCGTACCATGATCTCGTCGCCCTCCTTGACCTCCCGGGAGGTGTCGATCTCGGATGAATAGACCAGGCCCTCGACACCGCCCTCGAGCTCGACGAAGATGCCGAAGTCGGTGATCCGGAGCACCTTGCCCGTGAACTCTTCACCGAGCTTGAACCGCGCCGGGATCTCGCTCTCCCACGGGTCGGGCGTGAGCTGCTTGATCCCGAGCGCCATGCGCTCCTTCTCGGGGTCGAGGCTCAGCACGACGGCATCGACCTTCTGCCCCTTCTTCAGCACCTCGGAGGGGTGCTTTATATGTTTGGTCCAGGAGAGGTCGGAGATATGGATAAGCCCGTCGACGCCCTCGGGGAGGCGCACAAAGGCGCCGAAATCGGTGATGGTCTTGACCTTGCCGCTCACCCTGTCGCCGACCTTGTAGTGCTGTCCGACGAGCTCCCAGGGCTTGGGAGAGAGCTGCTTGATGCTGAGCGAGAGTCGCCGCTCTTCTTTGCTGATGTTGAGAATGACCGCTTCGACCTCGTCGCCGGCCGAGACATACTTCGACGGATGTTTGGTCCGCGGGGCCCAGTCGAGCTCGGACACATGCACCAGTCCTTCCAGCCCCTCTTCGATCTCGACGAAGACGCCGTAGTCGGTGATCGTCACGACCTTGCCCTTGATCCTCATCCCCGGGGAGTACTTCTCATCCACCGTCAGCCAGGGATCGGCGATCTTCTGTTTGTAGCCAAGGGTCACCTTCTCGGTCTCCGCGTCGTATTTGAGGATGACGAACTCGGCTTCCTGCCCTAAATGGAAAAACTCCGAGGGATGATTTACCCTTCGCCAGGAGATATCCGATATATGGAGCAGCCCGTCGATGCCGCCGAGGTCGACAAAGACACCGTAATCGGTGATGTTCTTGACGGTTCCCTTGAGGAGCGCGCCCTCCCTCAACACCGTGAGCGTCTCCCTCTTTTTCCTGTCCCGCTCCTCCTCCAGGATCGCCCTCCGGGAGACGACGAGGGAAACGCCTGCGGAATGTCCCCCGGCGCCCCTCTGCGGAACGAGCTTGAGAATCCTCAAGGGAACGGTCTTGCCTATGAACGCGTCGAGATCTTTGACGCCCTTTATATCGATCTGGGATGCGGGCAGGAACGCCTTGATGCCCATCACCATGGCGAAAAGACCGCCCTTCGTCTTTTCGATGATCGTCCCCTCGACCTGGGCATTGCTGGTATAGGCAGCGGTCAGGTTCTCGAGCGCTCTCATGCGGGACGCCTTCTCGCGGGAGAGAATGACGACGCCCTCCTCGTCGTTGATCCGCTCTACGAGGACCTCGATCTCATCCCCTTCTTTTACTGCAGCCAGCTCCGCATGCGAAAATTCCGAGGCAGGGATGATCCCCTCCGATTTATAGCCTACATCGACAACGACGCCATCGCTTCTGACCGCGATAACCCTGCCGCGGGTTACCGCGCCCCGTTCAATCCTGTGCAGCGTCTCAGCGTACAGTTTTTCGAGCTCTTTTGTTTCTTCTTTCGTTTGAATGTCCATTCCGTGCCCTTCCTCCTCTATTATCTCTAATCCTCTCTTCCACCTCTTTTATGATCCAGTCCGGCGTTGATGCACCCGCGGTGATCCCGACGGTCTTCGCCCCTGAAAACCAGGCGTCCTCGATCTCAGCAGCGGTCTCTATGTGGTGGGTGGGAACTCCCCGTGCGACGCATAAATTGGCGAGCTGCGTCGTATTCGCGCTGTTCTTGCCGCCGACGACCATCATCACGTCGACCCTCTTCGCCAGATCCTCCGTCTCCTTGAGCCGCAGCGCCGTTGAATTGCATATGGTATTGAAGACCTTGATCTCCTTGACATGCTCGAGCAGGTCGTTCAACACGCGCTTCAGCAGCGCCACCGGCTGGGTCGTCTGCACGATGACCCCTACCTTGCTCTTCAGCGTGGGAATCGGATCGTTCTTGTTGATGACAACGGCATCGTCTCCGGCGTAACTTATCAGGCCCTTGACCTCGGGATGCTCTTTATCGCCAATAATTACAACCTGATAGCCGTCTTCCTTTAAAAGTTTAGCATATTGCTGCGCCTTTTTCACAAAGGGGCAGGTCGCATCCACCACTGCGTAGGGCTTCTCCCCGAGCGCCCGGGAGATGTCCTGCGGGATGCCGTGCGTCCTGATGATGAGCGTCTTTATTTCCTTCGTATGAATGCTGTCCGTGGGCACGACTCCCTCTGCCCTCAGCGTCTCGATTACCTGTGGATTATGGATGATCGGCCCGAGGGTGAATACCTTCTTTCCCTGCCCGGCAGCATCGAAGGCGAGATCGACCGCCCGCTTTACTCCGAAGCAGAAGCCTGCCCGTTTTGCGGTTTTTATTTGCATATCTTTACTCATATTATCTAGGATACAGGATTTTGTATATACTCTTCAAGGGCTTATGTCGCTGCCATCGACCCGGGTGCACTTCCGGCCGGCTGCCAGGAAGCAGACATTACTATAATTGTAATATGTTACGGGGAGAGAAGATATTCTTTTTTTCTAGGAAACCGAGGAGAGCATGCGGTCGACGACCTCGTCGATGCTCATTGTGGTGGTGTCGATGTAGAACGCGTCATCGGCTCTCTTCAGGGGGGCGATATCGCGCCGGCTGTCCCTGGTGTCCCGTTCCCGCACGTCCTCGAGCGCCTTGTCCACCGTGATATCCATCCCTTTCTCCTTCAGCTGGCAGTACCGTCTGCGGGCCCGCTCTTCTTCCGAGGCGTCGAGATAGAACTTTTTCCAGGCGTCGGGGAAGACGACGGTCGTCATATCCCGGCCTTCGACAACGATATCGTGATGCGCTGCAGCGTCCCTCTGCACCTGGAAGAGAAAGTCCCGTATCGCCTGCCGTGCAGAGAAGACCGATGCGTAGTGGCCCATTTCAGGGGTGCGGATCGCCTCGGAGACATCTTCGCCGTTGATGCAGACCGTGCCGTCGGCGAAGGTGATCGAGACGCCTCGCACTGCGGCGCGAAGCTCGTCGTCGCTACTCCCCTCCTCCAGGCCCTTCCTCCGCAGGTGGAGCGCAACAGCGCGGTAGAGGGCGCCGGTATCGAGATACTGGAATCCCAGCCTCTCGGCAAGGAGCCTCGAAATGGTCCCTTTCCCAGACCCCGAAGGGCCGTCTATCGCGATGACCTTAAGCATACCGTTAAGGACAAATTCGAAATCCGAAGCGCGACGCTCGGAAAAGATAAATCGAAATCCTGCCATCAAAATTCTGAACCGACTTCGTTTTGGACATGATTCGTATTTCGGATTCAGTGCTTCGGATTTCGAATTTGTCTTGTCTATTCTCCTTCGAACTCCGTCAAGGCATAAATGGCGTGTCCTTTATCGGCGAGGCGTTGGGCGCCGCCTACGTCGGGCAGGTTGACGATGAACGCCATCTCCGCGACGACAGCGCCCAGCTTCTCGATCAGCGCGGCGGCGGCGAGCGCGGTGCCTCCGGTCGCGAGGAGGTCGTCGATGAGGAGCACCCGTGTCCCTTCCCGCAGGGAGTCCTTATGCATCTCGACGGTATCGGTGCCGTACTCGAGGGCATACTCATGGCTTATCTTCTCGGCAGGAAGTTTTCCCTTCTTGCGCACCGGGACAAACCCCTTCCCGAGCGTATAGGAGAGCGCGCCGCCGATGATGAAGCCGCGCGACTCGATGCCCACAATGACGTCGAAGGGGATGTCGCCCTTGATATACCGCTGGGTAAGGCTGTCGATGACGAGCCTGAACCCTACGGGGTCCTTGATGAGCGTCGTGATATCCCTGAACATGATCCCCTTCTTGGGATAATCGGGAATGGTCCGGATCTGCGACTTGATCGACATACCGCCTCCTAGGTGCAGTGCTCGCACCCGCCGCTGCTGATTTTTGCGACGGTTTGAACGAGCAGCTTTTTTACATTCTCCGCGTTCTTGGTCATGATGGAGAGGACCATTTCCCACGTCACCGGCTCTTCGCCCTCTTTCCAGCAGTCGTAGTCGGTGGACATGGCGATCGATTGATAGCAGATACCCACCTCGCGGGCAAGGATGACTTCCGGCACGGTGGACATATTGATGACGTCGGCGCCCCACATCCTGAACATGTGCGATTCGGCCTTGGTGGAGAAGCGCGGGCCCTCGATGGTAATGACCGTGCCTTTGGAGTGGTGTCTCAGCTTGAGCTCCTTTGCCGCGGTGACGAGCAGCGTGCGCAGGCCGGCGCAGAACGGCTCGGCCATCGGCGTATGGATCACCTTCTCATCGTGGAAGGTAAGCGGGCGGTGCTTGGTGAAGTCGATGAACTGGTCGACGAATACGAAGTCGCCGGGCCGTATCTTCTCCCGCAGCGAGCCGACGGCGGTCGTGGCGAGGATATGCGTGCAGTCCGCCTCCTTCAGGGCGAAGAGGTTGGCCCTGAAATTGACGCCTGTGGGATAGATCGTATGGCCTTTGCCGTGGCGGGCGAGAATGACCGTGTCGACGCCGTGGATCTTCCCGGTCGTCAGGGCTGAGGAGGGCGCGCCGTAGGGGGTCTTGACCTTCTTCTCTTTTTTATCTTTCATCAGGCGCGGATCGTCCATGCCCGAGCCGCCGATGATGCCCACTTTTATCGCTGTCATCGATACCCCCTGTGCGTTGTTTTACCTCAAACGATAAAGGAATTTCATGATGATTGTCAACTAAGGGCCCTCATGATTCTCTCTCTTCCGCCGATAATAAGGAGAGGCGCTTGGACATGAGAGGTAATCATCACAACCAGAGGAACTTCTTCAGGGTCGATGCGTATATCCCCTTTACGCACCGCCGCATCCCTTCCGGAGAGCCAGCGGTGCGTACCGCCGCTGTTTTATCTCCGGAGGAGGCCCTCCTGCTGCAAGACATCGCTGTCAAGAAAGTCAATATCAGTGGAGGCGGCCTCGCCTTTGACTCGCAGAGACCGTACAATCCGGGTGATCGGATCGAGATAGCCATGGTGCTGAAGGTCCGGGACGGCGCGCTCGTCGTCTGCGGTGAAGTGGTGCGGACCGATCAGGTGAGGGGTCTCTACCGTGTCGCGGTCAGGTACCTCGATATGGACGAAAAGATCAGGGGCATTATCACCAAATTCGTCTTCCTGCGGGAGCGCGAGCTCAGGGATGAAAAACGCGCCGGGTGGCTGTGAGCGCAGCAGTCCGGGAAGGGAGAGGGCCCCTTACTCGACGATGACGAACCGCTTTATTCTCTCGCCTCTCCTGCCTTTTACCCCGATATCTTCGAGCCGTGCGATTCTCCCCTCGCGCCGGGCCTTGAGGATTTTCTGGACCGTGTCGGGCCCGAGCCCGGGCACGCGCAGCAGCGCCTCCTTATCGGCCGTGTTGATCCTGACCGGGTAGAATTCAGGATGGCGCTCTGCCCAGAGCTCCTTCGGATCCCTGTCCAGCCGAAGATTTCCATCCTCGCCGAAGATGATATCGCTTTTATCGAAGCCGTACTTGCGGCAGAGAAAGTCGACCTGATAGAGGCGGTGCTCCCTCACGAAGAGCTCGTCGGGTGTCGTGAGCACATGCCGCTCTCCGGGAATCCCGGGGTCGCCCAGCCCCTTTTGGTAGGCCGAAAAGTAGACCCTCCTGAAGTTCATGCGACGGTAGAGCCCGAAAAGGTAATCGACGATCTCGGCGTCCTTCTCGTCGGACGCGCCGACGATGAACTGCGTGGTGCATTTGACCTTCGAAAACCTCATCCCCTTTCCCGTGAGCGCGCTCATGAGCTTAAGCGGGCGGAGGATGTCGTTGTGGTAATCCTTGTTGTTCGAGAGCAGATCGAAGTGTTTCTTCCCGGGGGTCTCGATATTCAGCGAGACCGAGTTCGCAAGGGCGAGTGATTCCTCGATCGCCGCGTCGGAAGCCCCGGGAATCACCTTCAGGTGGATGTAGCCCTTAAACCCGTGCTTGTATCTGAGCAGCCGGGCAACCGCAGTGATCCTGTCCATGGTATGGTCGGGGCTGCCGATCACGCCGGAGCTGAGAAACAGGCCGAACACCTTCCTCCTCCGGTAATAATCGAGAAAGACCCGGACTATCTCTTCAGGCAGGAGCGTGCAGCGCCGCATATCGGTCCGCGCGCGGAGCGGGCAGTATTTGCAGTCGTTGACGCAGGCGTTCGAAAGGAGCGTCTTCAGGAGAACCGAATAGCCGCCCTGGGGAAGGGTCACCGGGTAGAGCCACTTTCCCTCCTGCCCCCGCTTCCGGCGGTCGTCATTCCCGGTGCCGCATGCGCAGGCGAGGTCATACTGGGAATCTCTGGCGAGCACCTTCAATTTTTCGATCGTGTCCATCGGGAACGTCCTGAAAAATTATACCATAAGGGCACGCTGCCTCCTCAGTGCGGCAGAGGCTGCGGAATCGCCCCCCGTTGACCTCCCCGGCTTCTGCTATAATGGAGATGATTTCGAAGTCAATTCACCATGGCTGGTGATCGGGAGAGCCTGCATGAAGCGCTGGATATTAATGGTCATGATGGTCGCCATACTCCCCTCGGCGGGACATGCGGGAGGGCAGAAGGAGTATAGATCGCCCGATGGCCGCCTTCGCGCCCTCGTGATCGACGTGGGCAAAGACCGGACCGGTCTTCCGGAGAGCCGCATCGAGATCCGCAAGACCAACGGAGCGCTGGTATTCGAAAAAGACTACAGCTCCCCTGACGGCAGCCACGGATGGGTGGTCGCGAGCGCGACCTGGACCCCTGATTCAATGTTCTTCGTATTCGGCATGTACAGCTCCGGCGGCCACCAGCCCTGGCAGAATCCCGTAAACTTTTATTCACGAAGACACAAGAGGGTCTTCTCTCTCAATAAGTATGTGGGCACCATAACCGACCCCGAGGTCCAGGTGGTCGCCCCCGATATCGTCAAGGTGATCGCCCGCAAGAAGGGACGTATAGAAGACACCGAGGTCATTGCGAGCTTGAGCAAGCTGCTGAAGCAGAAGAAGCGGTAATAGGTAGTGATTGCTATCACAAATCCGCAGTACTGCGGGCAACGGCAGAGGGTCAGGCTCGACTATTGCCACTCATAGGGAGGCGAGATGGATTCACGGGAAAGCGGGAGCGCTCACTTAGGCGAATGCGACCGCACATATTTTTTGAGCGCCTCATCCATACGCGATTGCCATCCTTTGCCTTTGGATTTGAAATATTCCACCACTTCGCGAGACAGTCTTACCGTAGTAGGAACTTTTGTAGGGGTCTTTTGCGGACCTCTGCCCTTTCTATGCGCCTTCACGATGCCGGGCAAAACTTCCGATGCATGGCGGGCCTTCTTGAAATCCTCAGCCGTGAGCTCCCGCACCTCTCCCTTATCATTGACCAATGGTTTCTTCATAACAGTTTCTCTCCCTTCCGTTTGCTTTCCTCAGGCTTATTACTCTTACTGCCTCACCCCTTACGGTAAGTGCCATTACGTGGAGCCGTGAGTTTACAGGGCCGATTGCTACCAATCTTTCTTCTTCATATTCCCTTCGGGTATCAGGGATGACAAGGGCTGCCTCCCCATCGAATTCGGCGGCGGCGGTGAAATCTACCTTGTGCTTTTTTAGATTGCGCTGCCTTTTCTCCTCATCCCATTCATAACGCATAATTATATTGTAATAACAAAATGATCCGCCTGTCAATTAGATTGTACATATAAAATAGTAGAGAGGAGAGGGAATACAGTGAGGTGATGTTACCGGCAGAGCGTCTTCAGCTGCTCGAAAAATCCGGGGAAGGAGATATCGACGCAGGAGGCGTCGTTGATCGTCATTGTGCCGTCGGCGATCAGGGCGGCTACGGCCATGGACATCGCTATCCGGTGGTCGCCGTAGCTCTCTACGGTGGTGCCTTTCAATGCGGTCTTCCCTTGTATCGCGATGCCGTCGGGGTATTCTTCGAGCTCGACGCCGAGCTTCTTCAGTTCCGTTGCCATGGCCTTGATTCTATCGGACTCCTTGACGCGGAGCTCTTCAGCGCCCCGTATCTCGGTGACCCCTTCGGCCCGTGTCGCGAGAACGCAGAGGATCGGGAACTCATCGATGAGCGAGGGGATCGCCTCTTTGCCGATCGAGACGGCCTTCAGGCTGCGGGCGGTCGTGCAGGCGAGGTCGGCGACCGGCTCTCCCGAAACCTCCCGGCTGTTGAACACCTCTACTGAGGCCCCCATCTTTTTTATGATATCGAGGAGGCCGCTTCTCGTCGGGTTCATCCCCACGTTTTTAACGACCACCTCCGAACCGGGGACGAGGAGCGCGGCAGCGATGAAGAAGGCGGCTGACGAAAAGTCGGCGGGGATGGTCACCTCGACCGCGCCGAGCGAGGACCCTCCCGTGATGCGGATGGTGAGCCGGTCGACAGTGATGGACGCTCCCATTGCCGCGAGCATCCTCTCGGTGTGATCGCGCGATCTATAGGGCTCGGTGACCGCCGTCTCTCCCTCTGCATAGAGCCCGGCGAGGAGGAGGCACGACTTCACCTGGGCCGAGGACATCGGCATCGCATAGGTGATCGCCTTCAGACCGCCGCCCTGAATCGCAAAGGGCAGGTACCTGCTCTCTGCTCTTCCGCTGATGCGCGCGCCCATCTCCTTGAGCGGGGTGATGACGCGGGCCATGGGCCGCTGTTTCAAGGAATCATCGCCGGTCAGCGCCGAAAAGAAGGGATTGCCCGCGAGGATGCCCGAGAGGAGGCGCACGGTCGTGCCGGAGTTGCCGCAGTTGATGACATCGAACGGCTCCTTGAGGCCCCGGGTGCCTCTTCCCGTGATGACGACCTCGCTGCCGCCCTTCTCCCGGATATCGACACCGAGCATGGTGAAGGCCCTCATGGTGCTGAGGGGGTCTTCCGCCCTCAGGAAATTCCTTACGACGCTCGTGCCCTCGGCAAGGGAAGCGAACATCACGGCGCGATGGGAGATGGACTTATCGGGAGGAGGGACGATCTCCCCTTTCAGGCGGCTGACCCTAGTGAGCACCATTTTCATCGATCACCTGTCCTGCTGCATATTACTGCAGCTTCCTCCTCAATGCCTGGGCCTTCCTGAACTCTTCTTCGATGCCCGCGTCGTCGGCAGCGACGAGCAGGCGCTCCAGGGTATCGAGGTTGTTCCTGAAGAGACCTATGAATTTGATGAGGTTGTCCCTGTTGAGGAGCGCGATGTCCCGCCACATCTCGGGAGAGCTCAGGGCGATGCGCGTCGTATCCCGGAACCCCTGGCCGGTATAGTCGAGGTAGTCGGGGTTGATATCGCCGACGGTGTTCACGAGGGCGTAGGCGATGAGGTGCGGCAGGTGGCTCACGGTCGCATAGATCTCGTCATGCATATCGGGGTCCAGCAGCTCTACCCGGGCGCCCAGCCGCCTCCAGAGCTCGACGACCCGCTCCATGGCCTTCTGGTCGGAACGGCTTGTGGGAGTCACGATGCAGAGGGCGTTGCTGAAGAGGTCTGCCCGCGCATCCTCGATGCCCGATCTGTCGCCTCCGGCAATAGGGTGCGAGCCGATATACTCCACCCCCTGGGGCATTACCGCCTCGATCGCCGGGACCAGGCATCCCTTGACGCTCCCCACATCGGTGACCAGGGCGCCTTTCTTCAGGCTCGGGCGTATCTGCTCGACGAGGCCGCTGAAGAGGCCGACCGGCGTGGCGAGTATGACGAGGTCCGCGTCCTCGCACGCCGCGCGGCTGTCGAGGCTGTAGGCGTCGATGATGCCGCGCCGCTTCGCCTGCCGGAGGTTCTCTTCCCTCCTGCCGTACCCCACGATCGCCGTGCATAACCTCTTCTCCTTGAGCGCAAGGCCGCAGGAAGCGCCCACGAGGCCGACACCGAGGATGGCTGTTTTATTGAAGAATACGTCATGCATAGCTGTCTATTATATACTTTTCAGCCGGGTTTTTACGCCATCGAGAGATAAGAAAGCCCCTCCCGGCAAGGGAGGGGCCTTCTCTAATAAGGATTACAATTTAACCTGCAGCTGCCACCTGAAGAACAGGGCGTTGTCTGCTGCTCTTCCGTAAAAATCTCCGGGATCGAAATACTCGGTCAGCACATAGCCGTCGACCTTCTTCGAGAACTTGTGGCTCACCATCGCCTGGTAGAGATGGCCCCTCTCCTTGCCGCTGTTCGAGAACATATTGGCATTGAGGGCGCTGGTCCTCTCGTCTGCCCTGAGATAGTTATACCACAGGTTCAGGTTCGTGGCATCGGTGAAGTTCAGCTTCACGTTCGCGCGGTAGATATGCATATTCGTCCAGTAGGCAGGAACGCCGCCGCCCAATGCGGTGGTCTCATTGGCGAGGGTGAACACGAGGAGCTCGCTGTAGATCGGCCATCTCGAGAAGAGCGGGTTCCAGCTTTCGATCTCGGTGGTTGTGGCGGGATCGTCACCCGACATATAGACATACCCGAGATCGAACTCCGGCTTCCACATCACTTTATCGTACTTGCGGCCGACAAAGACATAGCCGCCGTCGCCCTTTCTGTCCGTTCCGTTGGTATACTCCCCGAACTGGTGGGCGTACTCGCCTCTCAACTTCCATCCGCTATAGGTGAAAACGGCCCGTGCACCGACGGTATTCAACCGCAGCCGGGATACCGTTGAAAAGGAGTCCTCGGTCTTGTGAATATAGTAGGGCTCCACCTGGAGGGTATCGAGTATCTTGTTTTTTCCATATACGACAAATCCCTGCTCGTCCGAGGTGGTCAGGGACTTTTTGGTTGCCGAGTAGGCTATGGGCAGATAGATATCCGTCCGGGGATCGGTTATATATACGAAATCGACGCTGTGGTTCTTGTGAGGTTTCCAGGTCACCCGCGCGGCATTGAAAAAGAAGGTCCTCGACCCGTCTGCCGGGGTGCCGTCCATGACCAGGAAGCCCTCACCGAAGTAATTGAGAAAGTCCTGCCTCCCCAGCCTCACATCCACGGGAAGCCCGAAAGCATTCTTGAAGTCGGCATAAAGATTGTCGAAAATTATCTCGTCCTCGTCGAAGCTGTTGTTCGCCGCGGCGCCGGAGTTGATGTAGTATCTCGCCTCGTTCGTGAGCTTTACAAAGAGACCGTACTTTTTCGCGTACTCGAAATTGACGAATACGGACGATTTAAGACGGAAGAAATTATCATTTTTTCTCCCCAAGGTATCGACGTCAAAGGCGTTTTCCCAGAGCTCCTGCCGGAGCCTGAAGACCGCGCCGTACGTGGTATCGAGCTCGTCCGGCCCGAAGAGGTGTTCTGCATAGACCGATGAGGCGAAACAAAGAACAACTGAAATCAATAGAAACAGCCGTGCAACGTTTCTCATCCCTGCCTCCCTGTTTTGTTTTAACCGCCTAAGTAAGCCTTTTGTACTCTCTCGTTGTCGAGCAGCTCTTTTCCCGCCCCGTGCCCCGCGATCTCGCCTGATTCCAGGACAAAGGCATAGTGGGAGAGCCTGAGCGCTGCCCGGGCATTCTGCTCTATCAGCAGTATGCTCATCGCTTCGTCGTTGAGATGCTTGATGACGCGGAAGATGTCCTTGACCAGCAGCGGCGCCAGCCCCATCGACGGCTCGTCCAGCATGAGCAGGCGCGGCGATGCCATGAGCGCCCGCCCGATGGCGAGCATCTGCTGCTGCCCGCCGCTGAGCGTCCCTGCCAGCTGCTTCTTCCGCTCCTTGAGGATGGGGAACAGCTCGAAGACCCTGTCCGCCCGTTTGTCCACCTCCTTTCTGCCGAGTTTGCCGAAAAAAAGATAGGCGCCGAGGGAGAGATTGTCCTGGACCGAGAGATGGCCGAAGAGCATTCTGCCCTCGGGCACCAGGCTGATCCCCCTCTTGACGAGCTCATGGGTAGGGGCATTGGTAATATTCGCGGTGTCGAAATGAATTGTGCCCGAGACGATGGGGACGACATTCATGACGGCATTGAGCAGGGTGGTCTTCCCTGCACCGTTGGCGCCGATGATGCTCACGATGCTCTTTGCGTCGAAGGAGAGAGAGACGTCGTGCAGGGCACTGATGCCGCCGTAGGAGACCCTCAGATTCTTGATCCCGAGCAGCATCAGGCGATGTCCTCCACACCGAGATAGGCATCGATGACGAGCTTGTTCCCCCTGATCTCGGAGGGGGTGCCCTCGGCTATCTTCTCGCCGAAGTCGAGGACGACGATCCTCTCCGACAGGTTCATCACCAGCCCCATATCGTGCTCCACCAGCATGATGGTAATCCCTCTTTCGTCCCGCAGCCGTTTGATGAACCGGGTGAGCGCGATCGTCTCCGCCTCGTTGAGCCCCGACGCCGGCTCGTCGAGGAGCAGGAGCTTCGGCTCGGTCGCCAGGGCCCGGCCGATCTCGAGGACCCGCTCCTCCCCGATCGGCAGGTTCGCGGCGAGCTCCTCCGCGCGGTGCGCCAGGCCGATATACTCGAGGATCTCTTCGCTCTTCTTCCTGATCTCCCGCTCCTCGCGCCTGACGAAGGGCAGGGTAAGTCCCGATGCGAGGAAGCCGGCCCGGGTCTTGAGGTGCCGGCCCACCATGATGTTTTCGAGCACGGTCATGGCGCCGAAGAGATCGACATGCTGAAAGGTGCGGGAGACCCCTCTTCGGGCGATCTTCGAAGGGGCGAGCCCGCTGATCTCCACTCCCGAGAGCGCCACGGTTCCCTTATCGGGCGGATAAACGCCGCTGACGATATTCAGCAGCGTCGTCTTCCCGGCGCCGTTGGGACCGATGAGCGCCTTGATCTCGAGCGGCTCGACCGAGAAGCTGATATCGTCGAGGGCGAGGAGGCCGCCGAAATGCTTGCTGATGCCGCTAATCCCGAGCATCGGGCCGGCCTCCTTTCCCCATCGCTTCCGCGCCTTCTGCTCCGAGGGGTGGGGAAGGAGCGGTCCTCGGGCTCTTGCGCAGAGCGCGGAAACGGATTTTTTCGATAAGGAGAGGGACGAAGCCCTTCCTGAAAAAGAGGAGCGAGAGGGTGAGGATCAGGCCGTAGGCGAGGATGTCGAACTCCTGGAACTGCCGCAAGGCCTCGGGCAGTACGGTGATGAAGAGCGAGCCGCCGACCGCTCCCCAGAGATTGTTGATTCCGCCCACCACCACCATCATCAGCACCAGCACCGAGTAGAAGAGGGAGAAGCTGCCGGGGCTGATGAACGTTACATAGTGCGCGTAGAGGCCGCCGGCGAGGGCAGCGTAGACCGCGCTCAGCACGAAGACCTTCACCTTCAAGGCCGAGACATCGACGCCCATGGCGTTGCTGGCGGTCTCGCTGTCGTGGATGGCGCGGAGCGCCCTGCCGTTCCGCGAATGGATGAGATTGAAGGAAAAGAGCATGACTATCGCCACAATGCCCCATACGAAGTAGAACCAGGCGCTCGCCGACGTCAGGGTATATCCCAGGATGCCCAGAGGGGGAATATCGCCGAAGCCCGAGGGCCCGCCGGGTCCCCATTCGTTGAGGACCACATGGATGATCTCGCCGAAGCCGAGGGTAGCGACGGCGAGATAATGGCCTTTGAGACGGAGTGCGGGGATCGCGAGCACTACCGCAGCGGCCGCTGCAACCGCCATCGCCGCAGGAAGGCTGAGGAGGACGGGAACTCCGTACCGCGCACTCAGCAGGGCCGAGACATAGGCCCCGATGCCGTAAAAGCCCGCCTGGCCGAGGGATATCTGCCCGGCATACCCCATGAGCACGCTCAGCCCGAGGGCGACGAGGGCGTTGATCCCTGCGAAGAGCGCTACGCTGGTCGTGTAGGAGCTCTTCCCGAAGAGGAGCGGGAAGAGCGCGATGAGGACCAGGAAGACTGCATAGGCGGTGCGATTGCCCTTCGACATCTAGAATTTCCTCAGCTGCAGCATCGCCTTGCTCCCGAAGAGCCCGGCGGGCTTGAAGAAAAGCACCGCGAGCATGATGACGAGGGCCACCGCGTCTTTGAGCCCGGAGTGGAGATACCCGGCGGTCATCGATTCGAGTATGCCGATAATGAAGCCGCCCAGCACCGAGCCCCGCCCCCGCCCGAGCCCTCCCATGATCGCCGCGGAAAATCCCTTGACCGCGAGCATAGGCCCTTTGTCGTACTCCATGAGCGAGACCGGCGTTATCGCGATGCCCGCAAGGGCGCCCATTGCCGCGCTCAGGACAAAGGAGATCATGATCATCCGTTCTACATTGATGCCGACCAGCTTTGCCGCCGTAGGATTTACGGCGCAGGCGCGCATCGCCTTGCCGAGGAGCGTCCTGCTGAAGAAGAGGTAGATGAGGACGATGCAGAGCAGGGTAATGCCGAAGATCCAGAGCGTCTGCTGCTGCAGGATGGCGCCGTGAATCTGCAGGGGCTCTCCGGCGGTAAACGGGTCATAGACGTAGGGCTCTTTGCCGAACTTGAACATGAGCAGGCCGCGCAGAAGAATGGAGACCGCGACCGTAATCATGATCATCAGAAGCAGGTCGGTCTTCTTGAGCGGCTTGATCGTCAGCCGCTCCATGAGGAGCGCGATGAGGCCTGCGGTGAGGAGCGTCAGCAGGAGCGAGGGCAGAAAAGGCAGCTGTACCGACTGGGTAAAGAACCACATGACCAGGCCGCCGATGACCACGAACTCGCCCTGGGCGAGATTGATGATCGAGGTGGCGTTGTAGATGATGTTGAAGCCGAGTCCGACCAGCGCATACACCGCGCCGACAGTGAGGCCCGAAAAAAGAAACTGTAAGAAAACGGTCAACGACACTCCTCCACGACCAGACTATGCAACAGGGCAGGACACGATGCCCGTCCTGCCCTTATCCCTCCGCCGACTACTTCAGGATCTCCCAGTCGCCGTTCCTGACGACCACCATCTCGAAGGCGTCCTTGTCGAGCCCGCAGTGGTCCTGCGGGGACATGGTGAAGACGCCGCCGGTCCCGGGCCACTTCTTGATCTTGTTTTCAATGTAGTCCCTTACCTTCGCCTTGTCCGGCCCCACTTTCTTGAGGGCCTCTACGACCATCATGAGCGAGTCGTAGGCATGGCCGCCGAAGGTCCCCGGCTCGCCCTTGAACTTCGCCTCGTAATCCTGGGAGTATTTCTTGAGGAGCGCCTTCTGGGGATGCCTGTCCGCGAGCTTGTCCCAGACCACCAATCTCCCCAGCGGGGCGATAACGCCTTCCGCTGCCTTTCCGGCGAGCTCGATATTCTTCTTGCTTCCCCACCCGTGGCTCTGGTAGAGGGGGATGCCCATCTTGAGGGCGTTCCAGTTCTTCGTGACCACCACCTGGCCGGGACCGACGGACCAGTTGATCACCGCCTGTGCCCCTGCAGCCTTGATCTTGGCGAGCTGGGTCGTCATGTCCGAATCCTTGGGACCGTACCGCTCATCGGCGACGATCGTGATGCCGTACTTGGGCGCCAGGTCGTTAAGGGCCTTTCTTCCTGCATCGCCGAAGCCGGTCGCGATTGAGACGATTCCCACCTTCGCGATTCCCTGCCTCTTCATGTAGGTATAAATCGCCTCCACGGCGCTGGTATCGTACTGGGGCGACTTGAATATCCAGTACCGTTCGCTCACCGGCTGGGTGATGCCGGCGCCCGCTGCACAGGAGACCAGGGGAGTCTTCGCATTAGTCATTATGGGGACCAGCGCCATCGATTCACCGGTTGTCGACGGCCCTATGATCGCCACGACATCGTCTTTTTCGAGGAGTTTCTTTGCGGCGAGGACTGCCTGGGTCTCATCGCTCTTCGAATCCTCGATGATAACCTCGAGCGGATGCCCGTTGATGCCGCCTGCCGCGTTGATCTGCTCGGCCAGCATGAGAACGGTATTTTTCTCGGGCTCTCCCAGAAAGGAAGCCGCGCCGGTCACCGAAAAGATCGCGCCGATCCTGTAAGGCGCCTTTGCCGGTGCTGCAAAGGAAAATGCAGCAAAAAGTATAATTACCAGAAGTGCCGTGAACAACCCGAAACCACGCTTCATACCTCGCCCTCCCTCTGATCTGTCGGTGAACGCTGATCATGCAGACCGCATTCTACGGTTTATACGAGACGTCTATTATACTGGAAAGCCCGCCCTTTCACTATTTGTTCTGCTTATACCTGCATAATACGTACTAAGCATAGGCACACTTGAAGCGGCGCTACTTCAGGATCTCCCAGTCACCGTTCCTGACGACCACCATCTCGAAGGCGTCCTTGTCGAGTCCGCAGTGGTCCTGCGGGGACATGGTGAAGACGCCGCCGGTCCCGGGCCACTTCTTGATCTTGTTTTCAATGTAGTCCCTTACCTTCGCCTTGTCCGGCCCCACTTTCTTGAGGGCCTCTACGACCATCATGAGCGAGTCGTAGGCATGGCCGCCGAAGGTCCCCGGCTCGCCCTTGAACTTCGCCTCGTAATCCTGGGAGTATTTCTTGAGGAGCGCCTTCTGGGGATGCCTGTCCGCGAGCTTGTCCCAGACCACCAATCTCCCCAGCGGGGCGATAACGCCTTCCGCTGCCTTTCCGGCGAGCTCGATATTCTTCTTGCTTCCCCACCCGTGGCTCTGGTAGAGGGGGATGCCCATCTTGAGGGCGTTCCAGTTCTTCGTGACCACCACCTGGCCGGGACCGACGGACCAGTTGATCACCGCCTGTGCCCCTGCAGCCTTGATCTTGGCGAGCTGGGTCGTCATGTCCGAATCCTTGGGACCGTACCGCTCATCGGCGACGATCGTGATGCCGTACTTGGGCGCCAGGTCGATGAGTGCCTTTCTGCCTGAATCGCCGTAGCCGGTGGTTATCGTCATGATGCCGGCCTTCGCGACCCCCTGTTTTCTCATGTAGGTGAACATCGCCTCGACCGCGGAGTAATCGTAGGGAGCTGTCTTGAAGACCCAGGCGCGGTTCTTTGCCGGCAGGGTGATGCCCGCCCCGGAGGCGAGCGAAATGAGCGGCGTCTGCGCCGCATTCATGATCGGGATGAGGGCCATCGACTCGCCGGTGGTCGAGGGGCCGATGATCGCCAGCACCTCGTCTTTTTCGAGGAGCTTTTTCGCTGCGAGCACCGCTTGGGTCTCGTCGCTCTTCGAATCCTCGATGACGATCTCTACGGGCGTCCCGTTGATGCCGCCTGCCGCGTTGAGCTGCTCTTTGAGCATGAGCAGCGTATTTTTTTCAGGTTCGCCGAGAAAGGAAGCCGCGCCGGTAACGGCAAGGACCGCGCCGATCCTGTACGGCTCTTTGGCGTGGCACGGTACGGCGAGAGAAATCATTGCCACTGCCGCTGCAATGAGTGCTGCCACCTTCGCCCTGGTTGTACCCATCTCTCCTCCTCCTGGTTTATGGCACTATTCCTCCTCCCGGAAAAAGGCAGGAAAATAAAGCCACCTATTATACATAACCCTGCGCCGGTTCGAAAAGAGCATGCGCCTCGCAACTGCAAGAAAAGAGGAGAAATCTCCTCTTTTCTTTTGTGCTATAGTTATTCCGTGGAAAATACCGGAGCTCCCTCGACTGCGGCAGCGGGCCGCCTCCCGTTCCATTACGGCTGGGTCATCGTCGCCACGGGAACGGTCTGTGTGCTCGCCTGCCTCGGGTTCGGGCGCTTTGCCCTCGGCATGCTGCTGCCCTCAATGGCACAGACGCTGCATCTCACCTATGCCCAGATGGGGATCGTCAGTACCGCCAATTTCATAGGCTATCTTGCAGCGGTGCTCTTCAGCGGCTTCTGGGCGGTCCGTATCGGGCCGCGAAGGCTCGTCGTCATAGCGCTGCTCCTCATCGGCGTATCGATGCTCGTCATCAGCCGGGTGCAGGGCTTTGTCTCCCTCTCGCTGCTCTACCTGCTCACCGGCATGGGGAGCGGCGCCGCCAATGTACCGATGATGGGCCTCGTGGCCTCGTGGTTCAGCAGGCAGCAGCGGGGGAGGGCATCGGGATTCATCGTCATCGGTAGCGGCTTCGCAATGATTATTTCGGGTAAGGCCATCCCCTTCATCAACAGGCTCAGCGGCAGCGAGGGGTGGCGGATAAGCTGGCTGCTCCTGGGGCTCGCGGTGCTTGTCATCGCGCTGCTCTGCCTCCTGCTGCTCCGCAACAGGCCGGAAGAGAAGGGGCTGAAGCCGGTGGGGAGTGATGCCGGCCCTGCGCCGCAGCAGGGCGGCATGATCAGGCCGGACGTCAATGTCTACAAAGAGAAGGCGGTCTACCTGCTCGGCGCGATTTATTTCATTTTCGGCTACACCTATGTGATTTATGCGACCTTCATTGTGACCTCGCTTGTCCAGGAGCGGGGGTTCTCGGAGTCCGTCGCCGGAAATTTCTGGGCCTGGGTGGGGTTCCTGAGCCTCTTTTCAGGACCGGTCTTCGGCAGCCTCTCGGACCGGCTGGGCAGAAAAGCAGGACTCATCATCGTTTTCCTGTTCCAGATGAGCTCCTATCTGCTCGCTGCTTCGGGTCTGCCCGGCATCTTCCTCTACCTCTCCATAGGTCTCTACGGCATCGTGGCCTGGAGCATCCCCTCGATCATGCTCGCGGCAGTGAGCGACTATGTCGGAGCCGAGAAAGCGATCGCCGCCTTCGGTTTCATCACCTTCATTTTCGGCTTCGGCCAGATCGCGGGGCCCGCGGTAGCCGGAGCACTCGCCGAGGCGACCGGGAGCTTTTCGGGCAGCTTTTATATGGCCGCGGTCTGTGCAGGGCTGGCGATCCTCCTGACCGTTTTCTTGAGAAGACCGCACCACCCGTAAACAGCATCGGCGAAGGCTGCGCACGAAAGCCGGATATAGATGTCTCAGACTTTCATGTGGTCTGATCGGGGGGGCTGGGCTCCTTTTTGGGGCGTGTCTGAGTTCTCTGGGGGCAAAGCAGGGTCTTGCCCCACACCCTTTGCTCGTGAGTAAAGTTCTCTATTCAGTACGTGCTTTGATCGGGCATCAACGACTAATTCACGCCCCAAAAAGGAGCCCAGCCCCCCCGATCATCTGCCCTGCCGGGTCAACGCCCCGCGCCTGCTGAAAGGGGCTCTTACTGGAATTTATTACGACGATGCTGCTAAACTTATTGGAAAACCAGAAAACTTGAAAGGGCGCTTCGATGGGCAGGATCAAGGAGATTATCAAAGGTGACCGGCTTTTCCACCTCTTCGACATGGAGCTGGTCGAGGCGAAAGAGGGCCACGCGGTTGTCAGGGCGGAAGTGAAGGAGCAGTTCCTCAACGCGCACCGGATCGCTCACGGCGGGCTGGTCTTCGGTCTCCTGGATGTCGCCTTTGCCCTCGCGGTGAACTCGGTCGTCGATGCTGTCGGCGTCCAGTGGAGCTTCAATATCTTCCGCTCCACCACCCTTGGCGATCATGTGCGCGCCGAGGCGAGGACGGTCCATAAAGGCAAGAGCTCGCTGGTGGTGGAGTTCAAGGCGGAGAGCGAAAAGTCGGGGAAGCTCATCGCCCAGGGGATGGCTACGGCATTGCCGCTGCCCCGGACAGATAAATCCCCAATCTCGAGCGCCAGGTCCTGAGCAAATGCAACGGTTCACCTCCGGAGCTGAATTGCAGTATTCGAATGGTGAAGCTGTTTCGAATTTGGCGCTTCGCGTTTGGACTTTCTATTTTAAAGGAGAGGTATCGAGATGATCGTCGTCATGAGGATAGGAGCAACCGAAGAGGACCTGCAGCGTGTCTGCAAAAAGGCGGAAGAGCTCGGCTTTACGCCCCATGTCATTTACGGTAAGGAGCGGAACGTAGTCGGCCTCATCGGCCTGGGCGGCAACCGGGACGAGGTGAATATCATCGAGGATTTCGAAGGGGTCGACCGGATCGTCCCCATATCGAAGCCCTACAAGCTCGCGAGCAGGGAGGTGAAGCGCGAGACCTCGATCGTCGAGGTGGCCGGCATCAGGATCGGCGGAGAGGAGATCGTGGTCATCGCAGGCCCCTGCTCGGTCGAGAGCGAGGCGCAGATGGTCAAGGTCGCCGAGCAGGTGCGGTCCGCAGGCGCGAAGATGCTCCGCGGCGGCGCCTTCAAGCCGAGGACGAGCCCGTACGCGTTCCAGGGCCTCGGAGAAGAAGGGCTCAAGTATCTTGCCAAGGCGCGCGAGGCGACGGGCCTCCCCATCGTTACCGAAGTGGTGAACCCCAAGGACATCGACCTGGTCTACAAGTATGCCGACATGTTCCAGGTCGGCGCGCGCAACATCCAGAACTTCGCCCTTCTCTCGCTGCTGGGCCAGGCCCAGAAGCCGGTGCTCCTCAAGCGCGGCATGTCGACCACCATCGACGAGTTCCTCATGGCTACGGAGTATATCCTCTCCGAAGGCAACAGGAACGTGGTGCTCTGCGAGCGGGGCATCAGGACCTTCGAGACCTCGACGAGAAGCACCCTCGACATCAGCTGCGTCCCGGTCGTCAAGGCGAAGTCGCACCTGCCGATCATCGTCGACCCGAGCCACGCTGCGGGGCATGTGCAGTATGTCCCCTCGTTATCGAAGGCCGCCGTCGCGTCGGGCGCCGACGGCCTCATCATCGAGGTGCATCCCGATCCCGAAAAAGCGCTCTGCGACGGCGCGCAATCGTTGAACCCCGGGCAGTTCGTGACGCTCATGGGCGAGATGAAGGCGATAGCCCTGGCAGTGGGAAGATATTTATAGGATCGCGAAAGGAAAGGATTGGCGATAGCGTGAGCAGATACTGGAGCGATCTTGCGCGGGCCCTCAAGCCTTACGTAGCCGGCGAGCAGCCGTCCGGCAGGACCTATATAAAACTGAACACCAACGAGAATCCCTATCCGCCGTCGCCGCGGGTGCTGGAAGCCGTTAAAAACGCCATCAACGAACGGCTTCGCTTGTACCCTGATCCCGAATGCAGGGAGCTCAGGAAGAGCATAGCCGGGTTTTTCAATCTGGGCATGGACGAGGTCTTCGTCGGCAACGGCTCCGACGAGGTGCTGGCCTTTGCCTTCCCCGCCTTTTTCGGCCCTGACAAGCCCCTTGCCTGGCCTGACACTACCTACACGTTTTACCGGACCATTGCCGGCCTGTTCCGCATCGGTTACGAGACCGTTCCCCTGAGCGAGGACTTCTCCCTGCCGGTCGAGCGGTTCTTCGGAAAGAGCGGCGGTATCATCATCCCCAACCCGAATGCGCCGTCCGGCCGGTATGTCCCGCTCGAAGCGATCAGGAGCATTCTCGATCATAACAGGGATAGCGTCGTCATCATCGACGAGGCGTATGTCGATTTCGCAGGCCCCTCGGCTGCAGCGCTCATCCCGGAATATCCGAACCTGCTCGTGACCCAGACCCTTTCGAAGTCCCGCTCCCTTGCAGGGCTCCGCGTCGGCTTCGCCCTCGGGCAGGCCGATCTGATCAGGGGCATCGACCGGGTCAAGAACTGCATCAATGCCTATACCCTCGACCCCCTCGCCCTCGCCGGTGCAGCGGCGGCGCTGCAGGACAGGGCCTATCTCGAAGAGACGGTGGAGAAGATCAGGCGGACGAGGGCCCGGGTCTCTGAACGGCTGACGGCACTGGGGTTTACGGTCATTCCCTCACAGGCGAATTTCGTCTTCATCACCCACCCCCGCGCACGCGCCGCCAGCCTGCAGCAGCAGCTCAAAGAGAGGGGCATCCTGGTGCGGTATTTCAACGAGCCGAGGATCGACAACTACCTGCGGGTGAGTATCGGGACGGATACGGAGATGGACGCCTTCCTGCAGGAGACCGCGGAGCTCGTACCTCGGGAATGAGGAACGGCTATAGAGCCACCTCAAAATTGATCTTATCGTACGATACCCGCGGTATCTTCCTGTCCTTTGTCTCCGTTATCTCTACGAGACCGAGCTCTTCCAGGTAGGAAATGTCCTGCAGAACATTCTTCAAATCCCTCCTGAGCATCTTTGCGAGCTCATACACTGACGACGGCTCTCTTTCTTTAATGGTCTTGAGGAGCTCGACCCTCCTCTCCGTGAGCACTCGCCTCATGTCCTTGAGGCTGCCGAAATAGAGCCCGGTCTTTTCCCCAACCTGTTCTCCGCGCGATACCTTCTCATAGGTGCGTCCCGCTTCTTTCAGCGCTTCATCGAGGCCTTTTATCTCTATTGTTATCCTCTTAACCTTCATCCCAATCCCTCCGCCGGATTTTCTTCACGTCTGATTTAAAGTCATCGAGCATTGTCCACACGTCTTTGAACGTATAGGGATGCTCCTCCCCATACAGGTGCCTGTGGTCTCCTTTGCCTTCGGCATTATCGTACCCGAGCAGCCTTCTCCCCCCCTTGATGTAAACAATGGAATATTTTACGCCATGCGGCATATCACCGCTTTCGGCAACTCTCCATATCTTAATTTCTACGATTTTATCGCCTTTGACCTCCTTGCTATGGAGCACAAGCGTCGCCTTCATAGTTGGTATTCTATACCAACCTTGAGAGAAAGGCAAATCCGGTATTTGCGGCGTCTTTTTGATCTGTGATACAATCCTGTGTTTCGTCGCTTCGAAACACTCATTTCAGCGCAAAGAAGGTACTCGATGGGAACTACGAATATACTCTTTTCAGGTGTAGGAGGCCAGGGCATCATTCTCGCGAGCAGGCTCGTCTCCCGCTGCGCCTTCAATGCCGGGTTCATGGTCAAAAGCAGCGAGGTCCACGGCATGGCCCAGCGGGGCGGCAGCGTGGTGACCCATGTCCGCTACGGCGAGGAAGTCTACTCTCCCCTCATCCCCACGGGAAAAGCCGATTTCCTCGTCGCCATGGAAGAGCTCGAAGGACTCCGTTACACCTACTTCCTCAAGCCGGGCAGCAGGGTGGTCCTGAACAGGAGAAAGGTCCCTCCGCCGAATAGCAATCCTGCAACGCCGTATCCTGATGACGCGCTGGCGCGTCTCGAGGCGCAGGGATTCCTGGTGGATGCGCTCGATGCCCTCGAGATCGCCAAGACAGCGGGTACGCCGAAGGCGGAGAACATCGTGCTCGTCGGCACGCTCTCGCACTATCTTCCTTTCGCGCAGGAGGTATGGGAACAGACGATACGGGAGTCGGTCCCCGCGAAATTCGTGGAGGCGAACATCGCGGCGTTTTACAAAGGGAGAGAGGTCGCGGGAAAGAAGTAATGTTCTGGCAGCAGGAATCAGAAACTATAGAGCGGAAGAGGCTCGAAGAGCTGCAGCTCGGGCGGCTGCAGGCGGTCGTGCGCAGGGTCTACGAGAACGTGCCGTTCTACCGGAAGCAGTTCGATGAGCGCGGGCTTGCCCCCGGGAGCATCGCCACGCTCGCCGATGCCCGGAAGATCCCCTTCACCACCAAGGAGGATATTCTCGCCCATTATCCCTTCGGGCTGCTCGCCGTCCCGAGGGAGGAGATCGTACGCGTCCATACGTCGAGCGGCACCACCGGCAAGCCGAAGGCGATCTTCTTCACGAAGAGCGACATCGACCGCGGCGCCGACCTCATCGCGCGCTGCCTCACGATGACCGGCATGCGGAAGAACGACGTGCTCCAGAACATGATGACCTACGGTCTCTTCACCGGCGCGCTCGTCATGCACTACGGCGCGGAGAAGGTGGGGGTGCTGATCGTGCCCGCAGGCCCGGGGAATACGGACCGCCAGATCACCCTCATGCAGGATTTCAAGACCACCGCAATCCATATAACGCCGAGCTATGCGCTCTACCTCGCGGATGTGCTCGACAGGAAGGGCATCGACCCGCGGCGCGACCTCTCGCTCAAGCGGGCGTACATGGGCGCCGAGCCCTATTCCGAGGAGACGAGAAAGAAGATCGAGCAGTTCTACGGGATCGATGTCTACAATTCCTACGGCCTCTCCGAGATGAACGGACCCGGCGTCGCCTTCGAGTGCGAGCGCAAGGAAGGGATGCATCTCTGGGAGGACAACTTCCTCCTCGAGATCATCGACCCCGAGACGGACGAGCCGGTCAGCGACGGGCAGAAGGGCGAGATCGTCCTCACTTCGCTCTGCAGGGAGGGTATGCCCATCCTCAGGTACCGGACGCGGGACCTCACGGCCGTCCTCCCCGGGCCCTGCCCCTGCGGCCGGAGCCATCGCAGGATATCCCGGATCTTCGGCAGGACGGACGATATGTTCATCGTCAAGGGCGTCAATATCTTCCCCCAGCAGATCGAGAATATCCTCATGGGCGTCAAGGGAGTTGCCCAGAACTACCAGATCGTCCTCGAGTCCCTCGACCATATGACCGTCCAGGTGGAGATCGCGCGGGACCTCTTCGACGGCAACGTAACGCACCTGGTGAAGCTCCAGAACGTGATTACCGATAGATTGAAAAACGAAATCCTCGTGAAGCCGAAGGTCGAGCTCCACGAGCCGGGTACGCTGCCGGTATTCGAAGGCAAGGCGAAGAGGGTCATCGACAAGAGAACGCTGTAAAGGCCGTAACTCGTGATCCGTGACGCGTAACGAGTGAGGAACACGGCACGGAGAGTGCTGATTGCAACTCTCCTGCTTTGACTGCTTTGGTTGCGGGTTGCGCATCACGCAGTACGCGTAGTGAGGAGGGTGTATGGCTGCGTTGCTACAGCTGTCGGTTTTTGCGGAAAACAGGCCGGGCAGGCTCGAGAAAATGACCAAGGTCTTCGCCGACGAGGGGATCAACATCCTCGCCATCTACATCTCGAGCATCGGCGATTTCGGCGCGGTCAAGCTCATCGTCGACAAGACCGACGAGGCGGCCAGGAGCCTCAAGGAGAAGGGGTTTACGGTGTCGCTCAACGAGGTGCTCGGCATCGAGCTCGAAGACCGGCCCGGCATGCTCTACGAAGTGGTCAGGGTCCTTGGCAAGCACGCGATCAATGTCGAAAACATCCATGTGCTCGTCATCGAGTCCCGGCACACGGCATACCTGATCGTCGAGGTCGAGGACGTTGCAGCGGCGAAGGAGCTGCTCAAAAACGAGCCGATACGGTTCTACTAATACTACAACGCACCAGCGAGGAGTCGTGTCATGATCTGGGACAAAAAGGCCGAGTGCATGCCGGCGAAAGAGCGTGAGAAGCTGCAGCTCGAACGGCTGCAGGCCATCGTGAGATACGCGTATGAGCGCGTGCCCTTCTACAAAAAGCGGTTCGCCGCCGCGAAGTTCAAACCTTCGGACATAAAGACCCTCGGCGACATCAGGAAGATTCCCTTCACCGAGAAGGCGGACCTCCGGGAGGTCTACCCCTTCGGCATGTTCGCCGTGCCGCAGAGCGAGATCGTCGAGGTGCACAGCTCCTCGGGCACGACCGGCACGCCCGTGGTCGTGGGCTACACGAGGAACGATATCGACCTCTGGGGCGAAGTCGTGGCCCGTGCCCTCACGATGGCGGGCGCGGGGCGGGGGGATCTCATCCAGAACGGGTACGGCTACGGCCTCTTCACCGGAGGCCTCGGCGTGCACTACGGCGCGCAGAAGATCGGCGCCGTCGTCGTACCCATATCGGCGGGCCAGACCAAGCGGCAGATACAGGTCATGGCCGACTTCGGCACCACCATTCTCACCTGTACGCCGTCGTATGCGCTCTATCTTGCCGAAGCCCTGGAGGAAGAGGGGGTCAGCAAGAAGAAGATCAAATTGAAGGCAGGGGTCTTCGGCGCCGAGATGTGGACGGAGCGCATGCGGAACGAGATCGAGAAGCGCTTCAAGCTGCATGCCCTGAATATCTACGGCCTCACCGAGATCATCGGCCCCGGCGTGGCCCAGGAGTGCATGGCCAAGACCGGCTCGCATATTGCCGAGGACCACTTCTTTCCCGAAATCATCGCACCCGATACCCGCGAGCCGCTCCCCGAGGGAGAGAAGGGCGAGCTCGTGCTCACCACGCTCACCCGCGAGGGCATGCCGGTCATACGCTTCAGGACCAAGGATATCACCTCCCTCACGCGGGATGTCTGCGACTGCGGCAGGACCACGGTCAAGATGGACCGGATCACCGGCCGGAGCGACGACATGCTCAAGGTCAGGGGCGTCATCGTCTTCCCTTCCAAGATCGAAAAGGCGCTCCTCTCGGTGAAGGGCATCGAGCCGCACTACCAGATTTTCGTAACCCGGCCGCACCACCTCGACGAGGTCGAGGTGAAGGTGGAGGTATCGAAGAAGGTCTTCTCCGACGAGGTCAGGCATATGGAGGAGCTCAGGAGGAAGCTCGAGAAGGCTGTTGACGAGGCGATCGGCCTGCGGGTCAAGGTGACGCTCGTCGAGCCGAAGAGCCTCCCGCGGAGCGAGGGCAAGGCGAAGCGCGTCTTCGATCAAAGACAACTCTAAACGCAGGAGGAGACCGCGATGAAGGTACAGCAGATATCGATATTCCTGGAGAACAGAAAGGGCAGGCTCCTCGAGGCGCTCGAGACGATCGGCAGGGCGAAGATCAATATCCGCGCCCTCTCGATCGCCGACACCTCGGAATTCGGCATCCTCCGGCTCATCGTCCCTGATCCCGACAAGGCCAAGAGGGTCCTCGAAAAGAATAAATTCACCGTCCGGGAGAACGAGGTGATCGCCGTCGAAGTCTCGGACCGGCCGGGCGGCCTCGCGGAAGTCCTGAGGGCGCTCAGCGATGCGGGCCTCAATGTGGAATACATGTACGCCTTTGTCGAGAAGAAGGGCGAAAAGGCTGTGGTGGTACTCCGCACCGAAAATATCAATGCCGGCATCAGGGCCCTCAAGAAGGCGAAGATCACGATGCTGGGCGCAAAAGAGCTTTACAAACTCTAGGCTCCGCATGCGCCGGCGCATGCAGAGCCTGATTGACAACGCGTCGTGAATGAGGCAGAATCTAAAGGCAATGGTGCGAACATCGACAGCGCTGCTTTTTGTGCTCTTCATCCTGATGGTCTCCCCTCTGTCCGTCACCGTTCTGCCCTCCCGGGACGAAGGGGGGCCGCAGCTCGTTACGCTCGATGTCTGTCATAAGGCGGGCGCCGCCTTCTCGGTCAACACCGATGCCCCCGCCATCCAGGAGCGCCCCTGCAGGCTCTGCTCGCTGCAGTGTCTCGGCTATCTCGGTATCCCGAACCCGTCATATAAACCGTCCCTGCTTTCCCTCAAGGAAGACCGCCCTCCGGAAGCCTGACCGCAGGTCCCGGACAGAACGCTTTTGCATCAGGGTCCGTGTGTTGCTGCCGAACGGCTCTACGGCCCTGTTCCCCCTGTGCGCGGCTCCGCCCTCCGGAGGGCGGAGCCGCTTTGTACACCAATTTCAAAAAAGGAGAAAGATGCTGATGATACATGAACGTTTGTCAAGAAGAGATGTCTTGGGCGCTGCCGGTGCTGCGGCAGCAGGAGCGGTCCTGGCTCACCTGGGCGGGTCGCTGTCGAAAGCGGAGGCGAAAGCGGGCGCCGCCGAGAAGTGGCCGTGGCCGTATGTGAAGCTGGACCCCGTGACGACCGCGGAGCTCGCCTACAAGGAGTGGTACCGGGTGTTCTGCGGGGCTGCGGTCATCAGCAGCGTATTCAGCCAGCTCAGGGAGAAGGTCGGAGAACCGTACACCTCGTTTCCGGTCGATGCGTTCATCTTCCTCGAAGGCGGCATGTCGGGATGGGGGACCATCTGCGGCTCGAACGCAGGGGCCAATATCGTTACGAACCTGATCCTCGGGCCGAGGACCACGGGGTCCGAGGACGGCATGCTGATGGGGAGTGAGCTGCTGCAGTGGTACTCCGACGCCATGATGCCGGTGTATACTCCCCGGGACCCCAGGGTGAAAGCGGATATACAGAAGACCGTCAGCACCTCCCCGCTCTGCCATGTCTCGGTCGGCAGATGGATGAAGGCTGCCGGCAAAGAGCTGGGGAGCCCCGAGCGGAGGGACCGGTGCGCGCGAGTCACGGCGAGCGTCGCCCATCGACTCGTCGAGCTCCTGAATACCTGGAAAGACGAGAAGTACGAGACAGCGGGGACCGTCCCCTCGAAGGCGTTCGGCATCACCGCCCAGCAGAACTGCGGCGATTGCCACAGCAAAGGCGTACCGACGCCGCCTATGGCGAAAAAGCAGTGATGCTTCCCGCACGGGCGGGCAGGTAGGAAAGGGAACAGGGGGAATATCCCGGAAAGTAACCGCGGGATATTCCCCCTGCCTTTACGTACGGCGCGTGCAGCGGTCTTACAGGGTGGATTCTACCGCATGCTTCCCGTTCCCGCTCTCCTCGGCATAGGTTGCCGGCTGGAGAGGTGCCGGGGCCGCCGGCTGGGCTATCGGATGGGCCGGGGCCGAAGCCCTCTGCTCCCGGCCGTTCAGTATATACTGCTCGAGGATGCCGTTTCTCCTCTCCCGCTGCTGCTGGTCGGTGCTGGCGTGGCCGGCGCTCTTCAGGTAGCTGAATGCCTCGGGATACGACCCGCCCTCATAATCCCGCATCGCTTTTATATCCTTTACCTTGGTGAGGGTCGCCACCTGGCCCATGAACGCCGCGTAACGCTCGGCAGTCACTTCCGGGGAGGGCAGCTGGTACTGGTTGAGCCCGACAAAGGCCCAGAGGCTGTAGAAGTCGCCGAAGCTCCGCGTGTACTTCGACACCGCCTTGTTGTGCTCCTCCATCGAGAGGATAAAGGTCTTGGTGAAATCGAGCTTTCTCCGGAAGGTCTCCTCGTTGAAATCGGTAAAGGTCTCGTGCGGCGTATCGTATTCGGCGCAGATATCGTCGAGCGTTTCCTGGGTGAAGCCGATAATGCGGTTCTTCAGCAGCACCGCGAGGAGCTCGGAGATGCACTGCACGTCCCTCATTCTTCTCATCCGCGCCTTGGTCACGATGCCCAGGCGCTCCCACTCCTCTTTTTCCGCCTCTCTCTCCGCCGCGGCAATGAACCAGCCGTCGTACTTCGCATGGCGCAGCTCCTGGCGTTCGAGCTTCCGGGAGGTCCTGTTCAGCCGCTCGAAGACCTCGTTGATGACGTATTTGTCGTCGGTCGTTATATCCTCGACCGTCAGCTGGTAGTTGAGAAACCGCGTCTTCAGCTCGATATCGTCTTCTATGTCGCTCCACTTCTTGCCGCTCAGCCGCGGGTCGCCGAACCCCGGATCGATGGCGATCTGGTCCTGGAAAAAGAGGATCACGGTCTCGAGGCGCTGCTTGCCGTCGATGACATGGTAGTACATCTTGCCTTCACCGTAGTTGATGTCCTTGTGGAGGAAGACCGCCGGGCAGGGATAGTTCCTGAACACCGTATCGAGGAAGAACTTCCTGTCCTTTACCGTCCAGACGCTTCTCCGTTGGTAGGGAGGCTCGAGATCCAATTGGCCGTAGCGATGCACATCGAGAAACCAGCTGATGGGTTTTTTCATGTCATTCCCCCGGAATAGGATGCGCCAACATACGAAGGCAACAAATATTAAACGATTGTTGCAAGTTTGTCAACATAAAAGTAACCGCCGTGTCAAGCCAAAATAGAAATGTCCTATTTTTACCAAAATAGAAATGTCCGGTTTTATGCAGCTGCTTTCTGAGGCCGTTTCCTCAACTTCTGGCGCTCAAACATTCTCTTGTTACTATCCCTCCAGG